>NZ_JAEUFG010000001.1:300000-456777 GCF_018588585.1 Bacillus sp. SM2101 | reverse complement strand
TTATTGGACATAAAAAAGCCCCCTTAAGGTAATCAGATTTTATTTTTTAATCTGTCTACCTTAAGGGGAGCATATCATATTATTTAGTCAACCTCTTTTCATTTGCACAGCCTTACTAAAAGACCTTTCATTTAGCATAGTTGATCATATCCGATTTAAATTCCATCGTTCTAGAAAGAAAAAATGCCGGTATCAATGTTCTTTTCATAGTTTGAAAAATTAATATGACTCCAACCTTCTTTTTTTACCTCATGTAATAACCGAGTAATGATCTTCTTTTACACATTTAAGTTTCTCTTGTTGGTGAGGAGGAAATATTCACTCCTATGATCCCTCCAAAAATAGAAGTAACTAAAAAGCCAGTGTGGAACAACAACTGCTGTAATGTAAAGGGAGAATCGTATCCTAAATATTGTACGAGGAAAACAATGAAAGTATACACAATACTAGTCATGGCACCGACTAGCCATCCTTTTTCTTTTCCTTTACCTCCTGAAACAAATCCTCCAATAAAGACAGCGATGAACCCAACGATTGTAATAACCCAAGAAAGAGACAATTCATTTAAGTTAGTAAACCTAAGAAGTAAGGAAAATAACATGCTCATTCCCAAGACAATAATTAAAATTGTTAATACTCCATAGAGTACTGCTCCACTCATTTTTTTTGTTTCCATTTTCACCATTCCCCTTCCGTATATATTGAACATTCGACTACGCTTTTCTTAATGTCCAGCTCCAACGCCTATCTCCTCGAGCTCACTTCACTATTTGATTCCAAGGCGAGAAATGCCTTCAAAAAAAATTCTTCCAGTGTTTGTCGGGGATAGTCCAAGGCGTCTCCGCTTTTCTTATAGTACGAGCATATTCAGTAAATAAAAAAATAGAATATAAATATTTTTTTGGATAAGCATCATATGATTATAAAGAAGGTGTTCAAAAAGTAGGAGAAAGATAAATAACATAACTGTACTGGAGCTTTATGTACCCATCTATATTCGCTATGAAACATTACAGCTCTTAGTAAGAATTTCTTTTTGAACAAGATATTTAAAGGGGACAAGGAAGGAGAAATGGAATGAGTTCTATGCTTGCTCTCATTATTTTTATTATTTCCTATATCGTCATTATGACTGAAAAGCTAGATCGGACCCTTGTTGCAGGACTTGGGGGAGTAACAATGCTAATAGTGGGGATTTTTGATATTGACGCTGCATTTTTAGAGTATATAGATTGGAATACAATTGCGTTATTGTTTTCCATGATGATTCTCATCTCAATTACGGGTCAAACAGGGGTATTTGAGTATGTTGCGATTGTCGTTGCAAAATTAGTAGGTGGGAAGGCGATTCCATTATTAATCGTTATCTCTTTAATAACTGCGGTTGGGTCTGCATTATTAGCTAATGTTACGACGGTATTACTACTAGTTCCAGTCGTCTTAACGTTAACTAAATTACTACATATCCCTGCTGTGCCTTATTTGATTGTAATTATCATATCATCGAATATAGGTGGGACAGCTACATTAATTGGAGATCCACCGAATATTATGATTGGTCAAGCAGTCAAACATTTAACGTTTAATTCTTTTATTATCCATCTCTCTCCAATCGTCTTAGTCATTTTTACATTAATTATCGGTGGTTTAGCTTTAATTTATGGAAAACAATTACATGTTAAAGAAGAATATAGGCAGCGATTAATGGAAATTGATCCTGTTGAATATTTACAAAAAAATGCTACGTTAGTAAAGGCGTTAACTGTTTTATGTATGACGTTTACTGGATTCATTTTGCATCCGTTTTTACATATTGACTTAACTAGCGTGGCATTGGCAGGTGCCCTGTTATTATTATTATTGACCCATAAAGAACACAAACCAGAAGATGTTTTTAAACAGGTAGAATGGGGAACTTTATTTTTTTTCATTGGGTTATTTCTATTAGTAGGCGGGTTAGAAGAGGTAGGTATAATTAATGAAATGGCTAGAGGAATTATGTATTATACAGAAGGAGATTTACCTAAAACAGCCATGTTAATTTTATGGCTAACAGGAATTTTTTCAGGATTTGTAGATAATATCCCATTTGTAGCAGCAATGATTCCAGTTATTGTGGAGTTTCAGGATTATGGAATGACTAATGTTGATCCATTATGGTGGTCGTTAGCGTTAGGAGCTTGTTTAGGAGGAAATGGTACGCTATTGGGGGCATCCTCAAATTTAGTCGTTGCTGGTTTAGCTGCAAAAGCGAAGCAACAAGTGAATTTTCTAGAATTTTTAAAAATAGGGTTTCCAGTTGTTGTAGTGTCACTATTTATTTCATCTATTTATGTTTATTATCGCTATCTAATAGAATTTTTATAAAGCTGGAATACGAACGAAGTTTAGTAGGGCTCTTTTCGTAAATATTGTTCCTCATGTTATCAAATTAGTACGTCGTAGTACAGAAGAAAATTTACACGAACTATAGTTGTGTACGTGTTTGGTTCTAAGTACGAAAAACAACAATTAATGCGAAAACAGCCATTGCAAATAAGTTTATGGAAATCATCCTCTGCAAAAGGATGATTTTTTAAAGATTTAATGGGATTTTATGTTAAAATAAAAAATATTTTATATGATGGAAATGAATATAGTAGGAAATGAGGGAGAGATAATGAATATTCGTATTTTGGCTGAGTCTGATGCTCCTATCTATCAAGAATTTAGATTAAAAGCCTTACAAACTAATCCTGAAGAGTTTGGTTCAACATATGAAAGAGAAGTCCAATTTTCAACCGATACCGTTGTAGAGCGAATAAAACCATCTAAAGACAAGTTTGTTTTAGGCTCTTTTGATAATGATGGTTCATTATTTGGAACTGTTACTTTTATTCGTGAAATTAATGTTAAAACTGCTCATAAAGGAAATGTTTTTGGCATGTGTGTAGCTCCCGAGGTTAGAGGGCAAGGTATCGGAAAAGCACTTATTTTGGAACTTATAAAAAAGGCAAAAGGGTGTGAAGGATTAGAACAAATCAATTTAACCGTAGAACATAATAACAACAATGCTAAAAATTTATATGAATCTGTTGGATTTAAAATTTATGGAACAGAGCTTAAATCATTAAAGTTTAATGGTCAATACTTTGATGAAGATTTAATGGTATTTGTTTTATAAGCTCTTCAACTACAAATTTGGGTAATCGAATATTTTATTATTTAGGATAGAAAAGACCGACTTAACAGAAGTCGGTCTTTTTGTGTGAATTGCAATGTGAATCAATAAGTGTTTCTTTTGCGAATTCATATATACTTTGCTTTAAGGATAGCTCTTTTCCTCTATAAGTAGAATAGCTTTAAATACCCTGGATAACGATTGCTAGATGTACATTTTTTTACCTTTTAAATTATTTGCCGCTAGTTATAAATAATTTTCTTAATATAGGAACCCGAGCGAGCTCATCAGGTTTGATTAAGTTAAAGATAATTAATAATAGAAAATATGTGAGAGATGTACTAATAATCGCAAATAACGTTCTAAATATTAATGAATCTATAGCTAATAAATAAGAAAATACATAGTGCCCAACAATACCTGAAATGACAATTGTTAAACCCGTTTTTATATAATCCTTTACGTAAAAAGTATAGGAAATGACTTTTAATACTGTAGAAAAATGAAGTAGAGTAACTAGCATCATTGATACGACAATAGCGAGTGCAGCCCCCATTATTCCTATTTCTGGCTGAGTTGCTAAGGCAAATATTGCAGCTAATTTAACGATTGCCCCTATTAAACTATTAATCATAGCGGCTTTTGCCAAATCAAGAGCTTGAAGTGTTGCTTGTAATGGACCTTGAAAATAATGTAAAATAAAAAAAGGAGCCATTAATTTTACATATATTGCTGCATTACTAGTCCCGTACATAATCTCCATAAGAGGTGTGGCAAAAATATAAAGAACTACTACAGCTAAACCTCCAGTAACAAAAGATAGACGTAATGCTTGCTGTAGCCTATATTCCACGATCTGCATTTTGTTATTTGCAGCAGCTTCACTAATGGCAGGTACTAGTGCAACTTGTAATGAATGAGTAATAAAAGAGGGTAAGAACATTAATGGAAGGGCATATCCTGTTAATTCCCCGTATTGTCTTGTAGCAAGAGATATTGAGAGTCCTGCTATAGCGAGGCTTTGGGCAACGACAATGGGTTCAAAAAACCATGAAATTGAACCAATTAATCTGCTTCCAGTAGTAGGCAATGCTATTCTCATCAGCCCATTAAACGTTTCTTTTCCATCTTTCATTGATTTAAAAAAATGTCGTCTAACTTTTATTCTCTTATTTAGCTTAAACATCGTTATCATATAAATAAGCGAAGCAAATTCGCCTATCACTACAGAAATCATTGCACCTGCAGCAGCAAATTCAATCCCATAAGGTAAAAAAGCTTTTGTAAAGACTGCTACGAGCGTAATTCTGACGATTTGTTCTATCACCTGTGAAATAGCTGGTGGTTTCATATTCTGCTTCCCTTGGAAATATCCTCTCATAACCGATGACAATGCAACAATAGGAACAATTGGGGAAATCGCTAACAAAGGATAAAGTGTTCTTGAATCGGTTAATAGCGTATTGGAGAGTAATGGGGCAAATCCAATCATTCCACTTGTAAAAATAACGCTCGTAATAAGAGTAATTGATAACGAGATAACTAATATTTTTTTGACTTTTCTTCTGTCACCAACTGCTTCTGCTTCTGCTACGAGCTTTGATATTGCAACAGGAAGTCCAAGCTGGGTTAAATTAATTGTTAGAATTAATGTCGGCACGGCCATCATATATAAGCCGACGCCTTCTTCACCAATCATTCTAGCAATTACTACTCTGTTAATAAATCCTAGAATTCTTGTTATTAAACCAGCTATAACGAGTATAAGCGTACCTTTCAAAAATGTTTGTTTTGTCATCTTGGTCCCTACCTTCTCAAAAAGGGTGATATCATATACAATTAACTATATGCATGTGGGTTGGCCAAGCATGACAAGTATAAGAAAAGAAATACGAGGTTGTTTCATAACATTTAAACGTTTTCTATTTCTAACGTAGGAGTGGATAATATTGAATAATAAATTGGATGTTCTTGAACAATTTAAAGCAATTTGTCAACCTGCCCTAACGAGTAAATTAGAAGAGTTCTGCATGTTTGGTTATGAAGATGTAACTGAGGAGCAGCTATGGGAGTGCTTAAAGAAAAAAAAGTGGAAGCGTGTAAAAGAAGGAAAGAAACTTTACGAAATGGTAAATGATATTTTGAGCCTTACGATAAGCGAATATATGAGCTATATAACAATTGAAGCATATAAAGCACCAAATTTATTTAGTGAAGAAGGAAAAGACGTCTTGAATCAACTATTGTAGGCGGGTATATCTTTTATTGAACAATGCATATTTATTGTGAAATTGACAGGTAGTTAAATATGTTTCATAATTGTTTTGTTAGACAAGGTTACAGACATATAAGATATACATTATTAACGCAAAGAATATTTCTAAGGTGCTTGTGCTTTTTTGTTAATTTTAAGGAGGATTTTTAGTTATGGTAAAAAGAGGTCGCATCGTAGCGTTTTTTTTGCTCGTGCTAGTGATTGGCAGCACGATGGGCTATACGCTAAAAGGAATAACCAACGACATTAAGTTAGGTCTTGACCTACAGGGGGGCTTTGAAGTTTTATATGAAGCTATACCCGTACATGAGGATGAAGAAATAACCAACTCTATTTTAGAAAGTACAGCTGCAGCTCTGGACCGACGTGTGAATGTTTTAGGTGTGAGTGAACCGAGTATTCAGATTGAAGGTACAGATCGAATTCGTGTGCAATTAGCAGGTGTTGAGGATCAAAATAAAGCAAGAGAAATCCTATCTACTGGTGCAAAGTTAACGATTAGAGATGTTAATGACAATATTATGTTAGATGGTACAGACTTGGAAGAGGGGGGTGCGAGTCCATCTTTCGATGAAAATGGCGCGCCGATTGTATCCCTTACAATAAAAGATGCAGATAAATTTGGTCAAGTTACAGAACAAATTTTAAATATGGCTCCAAATAATCAATTAGTTATGTGGCTTGATTTCGAAGAAGGTGTAGACTCATTTGAAGAGTTAAAGAACACCAATAGTAATAAAATTTTATCAGTTGCAAATGTAAATGAAGTATTGAATATTAAAACACCAATGATATCAGGTAACTTTACTGTAGCTCAAACGAAAGAGCTTTCTGATTTGTTGAATGCCGGAGCGCTACCAGTAGATCTAAAAGAGATTTATTCTACATCGGTAGGTGCAAAATTCGGTGAACAAGCAATGGAAAAAACGGTATTTGCGGGGATTGTCGGAATTGCAATCATCTTTATATTTATGATCGGTTATTATCGTTTTCCGGGATTAATCGCAACAATTACTTTAAGCATTTATATTTTCCTCATTTTACTCGTTTTTGATTTAATGAATGGTGTTTTAACTTTACCAGGTATCGCTGCGTTAATCCTAGGTGTAGGTATGGCTGTTGATGCAAATATCATTACATATGAGCGAATTAAGGAAGAAATTAAGCTAGGTAAATCGACGATGTCTGCTTTCCGGGCTGGAAACCGCAGGTCGCTATCAACCATTCTAGACGCTAACATTACTACACTGTTAGCAGCAACAGTATTGTTTGTTTATGGGACAAGCTCAGTTAAAGGGTTTGCAACGATGTTAATCGTAAGTATTATCGTCAGCTTTATTACTGCTGTATATGGCTCAAGAATTTTGCTTGGCTTGTGGGTGAATAGCCGCTTCCTAAATAAAAAGCCTGGTTATTTTGGAGTTAAGCAAGCGGATATATTAGATATTGCAGACGTAACAGATGAAACAGAGTTATCGACAAAATTTGATAAGGTTGATTTTGTAAAGCATCGTAAGAAATTTTTCCTATTCTCAGGGGCTATGATTGTAGTTGGAGTGATTCTCCTATTAACAATGAAGCTTAATCTCGGCATAGACTTTGAAAGTGGAACGAGGGTAGAAATCGGTGCTAGTCAATCGCTCACAGCAAAAGAAGTAACTGAAGAGCTTGGTCAGATAGGTTTAGTACCAGATGATGAGATCGTACTTTCAGGAACAAATAATGAAATTGCAGTTGCACGCTTTTTAGGAGTAATTGAGCAAGCTAAAATTAATGAACTAAAGTCTCATTTTATTGACAAATATGGTCAAGAGCCTAATGTAAGTACGGTTTCTCCAACTATCGGTAAGGAACTAGCTCGTAATGCATTCATATCTGTATTGATTGCATCTATAGGTATCATCATTTATGTTACCATTCGGTTTGAAATGACGATGGCGTTAGCAGCCATTGTGGCATTGTTACACGACTCATTTTTCATTATTGCATTCTTTAGTTTAACTAGACTCGAAGTCGATTTAACATTTATCGCTGCGGTCTTAACGATCGTAGGTTATTCGATTAATGATACGATTGTTACATTTGATCGTATACGTGAAAACTATAAGAAGAAAAAGAAAATTAAAACATTTGAAGATCTAGCAGCTGTTGTAAATAAAAGTCTGCAGCAAACGTTAGCAAGGTCTATTAATACGGTGCTTACTGTAGTTATTGCTGTAGGTGCATTGTTAATATTCGGAAGTGAATCAATTACAAACTTCTCATTTGCTCTACTGATCGGTTTAGTTGCAGGAACATATTCATCCATGTTTATCGCATCTCAGCTTTGGTTAGTTTGGAAAAGCAAGAAGCTAGGTCTTAGAAATCCTTCAAAAAAACAGTAAGAGAACAATTTGAGCTAAAAAAAAACGTTTTTTGCAAAGACTCTTTTCGAATACTTTGTTGCTGTTGTTACCAAATTAAACAGCTGCGAAATAACCCTTTGCAATAGCCGTGGTACATGTACTGCGGCTTTTTTTATGTAGGCACTTTTCGTAAACTTTTTTCTTCATAAAATAGAAGAAAAGATGCGACTAAAAATTTATTTTTTATATTAAAAACAACATTCTATATGAAAACAGTCTTATGTATTAAAAAAGGTGTAAGGTTAGAGACAATAAATTAATAAAGTCTGAGCTGGCAATAGATTGAATTTGAAACACAACTAGCTCTCTAGTATAATAGGGCTTGTTTTAATAAAGGGGAGATAGTATGCTACAGTCTAAAACTCGATGGAAAATAAATGAATGTAATGAAGAACAAGTACAGCAGCTTGCCGATGCACTAAGTATTACCCCTCTTGTTGCAAAATTACTCATCAATCGTGGCATAGATACTGTTGAAGATGCTCATGCCTTTCTAAATATAGAAAATCAAGATTTTCATGACCCGTTTTTACTAGAAGATATGGATGTTGCAATTGCAAGAATAAAGCAAGCAATTGAACTTGAAGAACAGATTCTCATTTTTGGTGACTATGATGCAGATGGTGTTAGTAGTACAGCAGTCCTATTATCAACTCTTAATGAAATGGGAGCTAAGGTAGACTTCTATATACCAAATCGGTTCACAGAAGGATATGGTCCGAACGAAGAAGCTTTTAAATGGGCAAAAGAAGAAGGGTTTTCGCTAATCATAACTGTAGATACTGGAATTGCTGCTTTAAATGAAGCGACGGTTGCTGGGGAATTAGGGTTAGATTTAATTATAACTGATCACCATGAGCCAGGTCCTGAGCTTCCTGATGCGTTAGCAATTATCCACCCTAAAAAACCAAATAGCGTATATCCGTGCAAAGACTTGGCAGGGGTTGGTGTTGCATTTAAAGTAGCCCATGCATTAATTGGCGAGGTACCGACATCACTCTTAGATATTGTCGCCATTGGAACAATTGCTGATTTAGTACCTCTATCAGGAGAAAACCGTCTAATTGCATATAAAGGAATAAAAAAGCTTCAAGTGACATCTAGAAAAGGTATAAAAGAATTATTGAAAGTTTGTCGTGTTGATGCAAATGAAATTAATGAAGATACAATTGGCTTTGCTATTGCACCGAGACTTAACGCAGTTGGTAGGTTAGATTCAGCTGATCCAGCAGTACATTTACTTATGACTGATAATGTAGAGGAAGCCTCCCACCTTGCTAATGAAATAGATTTGTTAAATAAGCAACGTCAGCAGCTAGTAAATAAAACAACAGAAGAAGCGATAAAACAAGTTGAAGAACAATACCCTCTAGAGGACAATGCTGTTCTAATTGTTGCAGACGAAGCTTGGAATTCAGGGATTATCGGTATTGTTGCCTCTCGTCTTGTGGATAAATTTTACCGTCCAACAATTGTTTTAAGTGTTGATCAGGAAAGTGGACTGGCAAAAGGATCTGCTCGAAGTATTGAAGGCTTTGATTTATTCGCAAATTTATCAAAATGTCGTGATATTTTACCTCATTTTGGAGGCCATCCTATGGCTGCAGGAATGACACTACAACTTGAAGATATTGAAGATTTACGATACCGATTAAATGCTATAGCTCAAGATGTTTTAATCGAAGAGGAATATGTACCAATTACCAATATAGATACCACATGTTCAATAGACGAAGTGACAATTTCAACAATTGAACAAATAGGAAAATTGGCACCATATGGAATGAACAATCCAAAGCCTAAGTTTTTGATAGATAATGTCAATATTAGTGATATGCGCAAGATTGGGACTGATCAAGCACACTTGAAAGTAGTGCTTGAAGAAGCTGGAAGTCAATTAGATACAATTGCTTTTAGATTTGGTTATTTGTATGATGATATATCTCCACTTTCTCGAGTATCTGTCGTAGGAGATTTATCTATTAATGAGTGGAACAATAATCGAAAGGCTCAGTTAATGCTGCAAGATATTAGCGTGAATGAGTGGCAGCTTTTTGATTATAGGGGTACAAAAGATGTAGAAAAATTGATTGAACTTATTCCATCACATAAACTACAGCTAATCATCTTTAACGAGCAAACGATAAGTAAATTACAACTTAGCGAATACGAGAATGTTATTTATAAAGTTGAAGCGCACGATGATGTTATCGACATAAATTCAAAACACGTTATAATGGTAGACCTACCATCATCGATTGAACAGATAAGTTTGCTACAACATGCTGGTTTACCTGAACGAATATACGCATTGTTCCACCATGAACAAGATCATTTTTTTACTACAATACCAACTCGAAAACACTTTTCTTGGTATTATCGCTTTTTAGTACAAAAAGGTTCTTTCGATTTGAACCGCTACGCTGAAAAGTTAGCTATTCATAAAGGATGGACAAAAGAAACGATAGAATTTATGTCAAAGGTGTTTTTTGAATTAGAATTTGTTAAAATAGACAATGGATTCATTTCTATATCAAATCATACAGAAAAAAGGGATTTGACTGAGTCAATAACGTATCGCTCAAAACAAGCACAGCTTGAGCTTGAACGTACATTTTCGTATTCATCATATCAACAATTGAAGCATTGGTTTGATAACAATAATAATAAAGGTTCGCAGGAGGCAGTGAACGAATGGATTTAAAAAAGTATGTTACCGTAGTACCAGATTTTCCTAAAGAAGGAATACAATTTAAAGATATCACCACGATTATGGATAAAGGTGAAGTCTATAAATATGCAACAGATCAAATTGTGAAATATGCAAGTGAAAGAAAAATTGATTTAGTAGTTGGACCAGAAGCAAGAGGATTTATTATTGGATGTCCAGTAGCATATGCTTTAGAAGTAGGGTTTGCACCTGTAAGAAAAGAAGGTAAATTACCTCGTGACGTGATAAAGGTAGATTATGGATTAGAGTATGGAAAAGATGTGCTTACGATTCATAAAGACGCGATAAAGCCAGGACAAAGAGTATTAATAACTGACGACTTATTAGCAACTGGTGGTACAATTGAAGCAACAATCAAGCTTGTAGAAGAGTTAGGTGGAGTCGTGGCAGGAATTGCCTTTTTAATCGAACTTTCGTATTTAGATGGGCGAAATAAGATTGATAATTACGATGTTCTTTCATTAATGGAATTTTAAGTTTTTCCACACGCTTAACATAGAATTTAAGAGAGCGCTCATTTTGAAGAGGGCTCTTTTTTCAAGCTTTATCAATTAAATAGGTTCTTTTCGTAAACTTTGTTGCTATTATAAGCTAATTATTACAAAAAATATTGGTTTTACATGGTCATTGTTGTATAGAAGGAAAGATGCCTCGAACTCTAGTTGTGTACGTGTTTGGCTCTTAGTACGAAAAGCAATAATTAATGCGAAAAAAACCATTATATAAGATCAACCTATGTCTATATCTTTCACAAATCCCCCCAAATCGTAAAAAGGTAAAACACCTTCATGGCGATATAATGCTAATGCTTGTCTTTGGGGGTAATGGAGATGCTTGAAATTGTTTTTCAGATGTCTAGCGATCGGGCCTAGCCCCGGCTAAAAAGTGGAGTGCATGCTTTTCGGGGAGAGTCATGGATGACGACATTCCGCCATTATCATGTGTCGGCTAGATTTTCCGTTTAATCAATACTTTACATCTACTCGAAATTTCATGATAATAAATACAATACTTATTGTAAAGGTGATATCATGGCTAATGAACATGTGTTAACAGCTGAACAGGTAATTGACAAGGCAAGAGCTTACTTGTCACAAGACGATATTGAATTTATCGCAAATGCATATCAGTTTGCGGAGCAAGCTCATCATGATCAATTTAGAAAATCTGGTGAGCCATATATTATTCATCCTATTCAAGTAGCAGGAATACTCGTAGATTTAGAGTTAGATCCTGCAACAATTGCAGCAGGTTTTCTTCACGATGTTATAGAGGACACTGATACTTCAATTGAAAAAATGACAACTGAGTTTGGCAAAGAAGTTGCTATGCTTGTAGATGGTGTAACAAAGCTCGGTAAAATTAAATATAAATCTCATGAACAACAACAGGCTGAGAATCACCGAAAAATGTTTGTTGCTATGGCAAAGGATATTCGCGTAATTTTAATAAAACTAGCAGATCGCTTGCATAACATGCGTACATTAAAGCATTTACCACATGAGAAGCAAATGCGTATATCAAATGAAACTCTTGAAATTTTCGCCCCATTGGCTCATCGCCTTGGAATATCAAAAATAAAATGGGAGCTAGAAGATACTGCTTTACGATATTTAAACCCTCAGCAATACTATCGCATTGTGAACTTGATGAAGAAAAAACGGGCTGAAAGAGAGCAATACTTAGCTGAAACGATACAGGACTTAAAAACAAAGATAAATGATGTATCGATTAAGTCAGAAATATATGGACGCCCTAAACATATTTACAGTATTTATCGAAAAATGATTCTACAAAATAAACAATTTAATGAAATCTATGATTTGTTGGCTTTGAGGATTATTGTAAATAGCATCAAGGATTGCTATGCGGTCTTAGGCATTATTCATACGTGTTGGAAGCCTATGCCTGGCAGGTTTAAGGATTATATAGCAATGCCAAAGCCTAATATGTACCAGTCTCTTCATACGACTGTTATAGGCCCTAAAGGTGAGCCTATGGAAGTACAAATACGAACGACTGAAATGCATCAAATCGCAGAATTCGGGATAGCGGCCCATTGGTCATATAAAGAAGGTAAAGCTGTTAGTGATAAATCCTCATTTGAAACGAAAATGACTTGGTTCCGGGAAATTTTAGAGTGGCAAAATGATGCAACAAATGCTGAAGAATTTATGGAATCTTTAAAGATTGATTTGTTCTCGGATATGGTATATATCTTTACACCAAAGGGCGATGTAATCGAATTACCATCTGGTTCGGTTCCTATTGATTTTGCTTATCGTATTCATTCAGAAATTGGTAATAAGACAATTGGTGCAAAAGTTAACGGAAAAATGGTAACACTTGATTATAAATTAAGAACAGGTGACATCATTGAAATATTAACATCGAAGCATTCTTATGGTCCAAGTCAAGACTGGTTAAAGCTTGCTCAAACTTCTCAAGCGAAAAATAAGATTCGACAATTTTTCAAGAAGCAGCGACGTGAAGAGCATATTGAAAAAGGGCAGGAACTTATTGAGAAAGAAATTAAGAATCTTGAGTTTGACGTGAAAGAAGTATTATCACCAGAAAATTTAAAGGTTGTTGCTGAAAAGTTCAACTTCAATAATGAAGAAGATATGTATGCAGCTGTTGGATTTAATGGAATTACAGCTGCTCAAGTTGTTACGCGTCTTACCGATAAATGGCGCAAAAAGAAAGACGATGAACTAGAGAAGAATATTACAGAAGCTGCATCGGAAGTAAGACAAATTCCTATTCCTCAAGCAAAAAAACGTGATGCAGGAGTTCGTGTGCAAGGAATTGACAACTTGCTCATTAGATTATCAAAATGTTGTAATCCTGTTCCAGGTGATGAAATTGTTGGCTTTATAACAAAAGGACGAGGCGTTTCCATACACCGTGCTGATTGTCCCAACATTAATACTGAAGATGCTGAGAAAAGACTTATTCCTGTCGAGTGGGAAGGTCATGCTAAAGAAAGTCGCGAATACAATGTTGAGATTGAGATAACAGGATTTGATCGTAGAGGTCTGCTTAATGAAGTTCTGCAGGCGGTTAATGAATCAAAAACGAACATTTCATCTGTCACAGGGAAAACAGACCGTAATAAAATGGCAATGATAAATATGGCCATTTTTATAAAAAACATTAGTCATTTACAAAAAGTAGTAGAGAGAATTAAGCAGATTCCTGATGTTTATTCTGTTAGAAGGATCATGAATTAGAGAGGATTAACGATATGAGAGTAGTCGTCCAACGCGCTAAAAACGGAAAGGTCATCGTAAATGAACAAACAGTTGGCCAAGTTTCTCATGGGCTTTTATTGCTAGTAGGTGTAACTCATACTGATACAGAAGAAGATGCCAAATATTTAGCTGAAAAAATTGTTAATCTTCGAATATTTGAAGATGACAATGGAAAAATGAATCTTTCATTATTAGATGTCGGTGGGCAAGTACTATCTGTATCACAATTCACATTATATGGTGATTGCCGTAAAGGACGGAGACCTAATTTCATGGAAGCAGCTAAACCTGAGCAGGCGAAAGCCATTTATGATTTTTTTAATAAACAATTAATGAACAATGGTGCTATTGTTGAGACAGGTCAATTCGGAAAAATGATGGATGTTGACTTTATCAATGATGGTCCAGTGACATTAATCATTGATAGTGAGAGAGCGTAAATGAAGAGGTTGTCCAGAAAGTCATTGAATGACTTTCTGGACAACCTCTAATTGTTATTAAAATATTGTGCGAGCCCATAATAGAGTGCATTGCCTATCGCTTCTTGAAAGTGTGTTGAATTGATCATTAATTCTTCTTCATTATTGCTTAAAAACCCTAATTCGAGAAGGGCTGATGGCTGCTTGTTTTCTCTTAATACATGATAATTGCCAAATCGGGCATTTCGGTCATTTAAATTAGTATAATTAATAAGTTGTTCATGTAAAGATACTGCTAATTGTTTATCCTTTGTTTCGTCATAGTAAAATGAAGTAATGCCACTTACCCCTCTATCAGTAGTACTGTCGTAATGTAAACTAATAAAGGCATCAGCATTATAGTAATGTGAAATACTTACTCTGTTTCTTAACGATACGTAAATATCTTCTTCTCTAGTTAAAAAGACTGTAGCTCCAGCAGCAGTTAGCTTGTCTTCTAAGATGTTTGCAGTCCTAACAGTAATGTTCTTTTCGAGCGAACCTTTCAAACCAGTTGTTCCGCCGTCACGTCCACCATGTCCAGGGTCGATGACGATAATTTTATCCTTTAAATATTGTTCAATGCCATTTTTTTCTATAATGGGTACGTTCGTAGATGCTTTGACAATCCAGCCTGCAACATAGGCAGTACTTTCATTAGGTAATTGAATTTTATACCAATCTCCATCAATATCAAGGATTGGATAAGTATCACCTTCATTTGCACGTACGACTATTTTTGCAGTCGTTGATGGCTTATCTCGTAAATTTGTACCATTATGTAAAATACGAACAGTACTTTCTTTCTCTTTAGGTTCGTTTATCGTGTTAGGGTTATTTTGTTCTTCTAAAAGCTTGACGTACCAGCTAGCAACCCAGCCTTCACCTCCGAGCCAATTGATTTTGTACCACTTGTTAATTTCTTCTAATATGAGTATCTCTTCTCCTTGAGGTATATTACCTACAATGTCTCCATCTAATGAATAATTGCTCCTTACGTTAAGTGTCGTTGCTGTTACTACACCTTTTATATCTGTGTGTTGCTGCTCCTCATGTTCTGAATCAGAACCATCGGTGTGCTCGTTTGGGTTTAATGTGTCAATTTCCTGTTGTTGTTCATTAATAATATTGACAAATGATCGATGAATCCAGCCAGAAGTATTCATATATGATATTTCAAGCCAATTCTCTTGCTCACTTAATATTGCATTTTCTTCTCCGTTATGAAGCTGTCCGATAATTTCTGACTCTAGAGAAGGTTCACTTCTAACATTTAAGCTATCTACAGATATTTGAGCAATGATTTGCGCTTGTTCCATAGGAGTGGATAAATCAGAATCAGATAGTGACAAGTATTGTGAAGAGACCCATCCAACTTGACTGGCAAATGAAATTTTAGTCCAATCCACTTGTTGCTCAATTACATTAGCATGATCACCCTGATTCATCGAACCAATAATTTCAAAATTACTTCCTGGACCTTGTCGTATACGTAGCTCATCTACAATTGCAGTAACTTTTGATGTCGAGCTATATTTTTCTGTAGTGAGATTTTGGACCAGCCATGAGGCAACCCAACCAGTTTGTTGATTTGGTAATTGTATTTGAATCCAATCGTCTTTTGTTGCTATTAATGTAAAGTGTTCATCCTGTTTAACATTTGTAATGACCTCATATGATAAACCAGGTCCTGTACGCACATTCAATGATGGAACATTCACTGCTATTGTTTCTGTTTCAGCATAAGTAATTTTATTATTAGGTATAAGAATAACAAGAATTAGGACAAATAAACATATCTTCTTGAACAAACAATGTACCTCCTCTATTAGCTTTTTGCCATCTTTACTCTTTCGCTAATTTTTTTATATTTCCTTGTATATTTAATGAAATATTTTCAGCCAGAAGGGAAAACTACAATTATTACGTAGAGAAATATAAATGCAGTAGAAAATGGTGTGGAAAGGAAGTTTTATTGTGAGATATAGTGAGAAAAGTGCGATTAGTGGAAAAGAAGGCAATCAATTATTCGGTGTGGATTTCCATGACTTTATTCAAAGAGAGAATGATTCTACATTAATAGAATTGGCGTCGGAGTATGGATTAGCAGTGAAAGATATAAAAAAACTAAAAAAACACTTGCATAGATCATAATAATTATCGAATTCTCTTGACAAGTTTTCTGTTCATACGTATGATAATATAAAATTCTTTCTGAAAATAATATTGAAGCAACCAGTGAAAGAGAACAGTAGTTAAGGATTCACATGAAAAGAGAAGAAATGCCATTAGGCTGAAAGCATTTCGTCATGCTGACTTAACGAATGAACACTCTGGAGGTTTCTCTCTGAAAAATTATCAATTGTTAACTGAAAATGGTCAAGAGTTTTTTGAACGTTTACAAGTAACAAGGTTTGACTAGGAGAAGGACGTAATCAGGCGTTAACTGACTAAGTGGAAGCAGATGAATAATGCTTCAACTAGGGTGGCACCACGGGTAAATGATAACTCTCGTCCCTACGAATAGTAGGGATGGGAGTTTTTTATTTTGGTTAATTTAGGAGGAAAATGTATGTCTTATCAAATACCAAGGGGAACACAAGATATTCTCCCGGATGAAGTTGAGCGCTGGCAATATGTTGAAGAAAAAGCTAGAGAGTTGTGTGGGAAATATAATTACAAGGAACTCCGGACGCCAGTTTTTGAACATACAGAGCTATTTGCTAGAGGGGTAGGAGAAACAACAGATATCGTCCAAAAAGAGATGTATACATTTGAGGACAGAGGACAAAGGAGTTTAACATTAAGGCCTGAGGGCACAGCATCGGTTGTTCGAGCTTTTGTAGAAAAAAAGATGTACGGGAGTCCTAATCAGCCTACAAAACTATTTTATATTGGCCCAATGTTTCGTTACGAAAGACCGCAATCAGGAAGGTTTCGTCAATTTGTTCAATTTGGCATAGAAGCGCTCGGAAGTAATGACCCTGCAATTGATGCTGAAGTAATTGCAATAGCAATGGACTTATACAAAAGCTTAGGGCTTACAAATTTAAAACTTGTTATCAACAGCTTAGGTGATCAAGAAAGTAGAGTGGCTCATCGTGATGCCCTTATTAAGCACTTTGAACCTAAAATTGATGAGTTTTGCACCGATTGTCAAACCAGATTAGAGAAAAATCCGTTAAGAATTTTAGATTGTAAAAAGGATCAAGGTCATGAATTGATGAATTCAGCACCTTCCATATTGGAATATTTAAATGATGAATCAAAAATATATTTTGATAAGGTTCAGACGTATTTAACAAGCCTACACATTCCCTTTGAAGTAGACGCTCGCCTAGTACGAGGACTTGATTATTATAATCATACCGCATTTGAAATAATGAGTAATGCAGAAGGCTTTGGTTCCATTACAACTTTATGTGGTGGGGGTAGATATAACGGTTTAGTACAGAGTATTGGTGGGCCAGAAACTCCTGGTGTAGGGTTTGCGCTAAGTATAGAACGACTGTTAGCAGCAATCGATGCCGAGAAGATACAGCTTCCAATAACGAGTCACATCGATTGTTACGTTGTTACGCTAGGAGAAAAAGCGAAGGATATGTCCGTCTCCCTAGTACATCAATTACGGAATGCTGGATTAATTGCGGAGAAAGATTATCAAGACAAGAAATTAAAAGCTCAATTCAAAGCGGCTGACAGGTTACAAGCAAAATTTGTCGCTGTATTAGGTGACGAAGAGATAGAGAGAAACGTAATTAATGTAAAAAATATGAGTACTGGTGAACAAAGTGAAATAAATCTGAATGATTTTACGTCATATGTAATGGAAAACATACAATAGGGGGATTCTTATGTTTGGAAGATCATATTTTTGTGGGCAAGTAACAGAGCAGGCAATTGGAGAAAAAGTAAAATTAAAAGGGTGGGTACAAAAAAGACGTGACCTAGGTGGCTTAATATTTGTTGATTTACGTGACCGTACGGGGATCGTTCAAGTAGTATTTAATCCAGAAATGTCTCCTGAAGCTTTAAGTATAGCAGAGAAAGTAAGAAATGAATTTGTTCTTCATATAGAGGGTAATGTAGTTGCTCGTGAAGAGGGCACGATTAACGAAAACCTTAGTACTGGAAAAATTGAAGTACACGCAGAACAGGTTACAATCATTAATTCAGCAAAAACACCTCCTTTTGTAATTGCTGATCAATCAGAGGTTTCTGAAGATACCCGCTTAAAGTATCGCTACCTAGATTTTCGAAGACCAGTCATATTTGATACGTTAAAAATGCGCCATAATATTACGAAATCAATTAGATCATATTTAGATGATGAAGGGTTTTTAGATATTGAGACGCCAATTCTAACAAAGAGTACACCAGAAGGAGCGCGTGATTATTTAGTACCTAGTCGTGTTCATGAGGGAGAGTTTTATGCTTTACCACAATCACCTCAATTATTCAAACAATTGTTAATGGTAGGTGGCATCGAAAAATATTATCAAATTGCACGTTGTTTCAGAGATGAAGATTTACGAGCAGATCGCCAACCTGAATTTACCCAAATTGATATCGAAACTTCCTTTATGGATCAAGAGGATATTATTTCGATGACAGAGCAAATGATGTCAAGAGTCATGAGTGATGTTAAAGGTCTTGAAGTATCGCTTCCGTTTCCACGCATGACCTATGACGAAGCTATGGATAGATTCGGTTCTGATAAACCTGATACGCGCTTTGAGATGGAGTTAATAGACTTATCGGAACAAGTTCAGGACTGTGGATTTAAAGTGTTTTCAGGGGCTGTTAATTCAGGTGGCCAAGTCAAGGCACTTAATGTGAAAGGTGCTGCGACCTCCTTTTCTCGAAAAGATATAGATGCTTTAGCTGATTTTGTTAGTGTTTATGGCGCAAAAGGGTTAGCTTGGTTAAAAGTTGAGGAAGAAGGGCTTAAAGGTCCAATTGCAAAGTTTTTCAGTGAAGAAGAACAAAATGGCTTTATTTCTTCTTTAGAAGCTGTTGCAGGTGACTTATTATTATTCGTCGCTGATAAAAAAGCAGTTGTGGCAGATGCTCTTGGTGCATTGCGCATAAAGCTAGGAAAAGAACTAAACTTAATTGATGAAAATAAATTTAATTTCCTGTGGGTAACAGACTGGCCTTTATTAGAGCATGATGATGAAGAAGGGCGTTATTACGCAGCACACCATCCTTTTACAATGCCTGCCCGAGAAGATATTGAATTGTTAGATACAGACCCTTCTCGCGTAAAAGCTGTTGCATATGATTTAGTGTTAAACGGCTATGAATTAGGTGGAGGGTCACTGCGTATATATGAAAGAGAGTTACAAGAAAAAATGTTTAAAGCTTTAGGCTTTACAAAGGAAGAAGCTAACGAACAATTTGGCTTTTTGATGGAAGCATTTGAATATGGGACACCACCTCACGGAGGTATTGCTTTAGGTTTAGATCGAATTGTCATGATCTTAGCAGGTCGTTCTAATCTACGTGATACGATTGCTTTTCCGAAAACTGCTAGTGCTAGCGATTTACTAACAGACGCACCTGGAGAAGTAAGCATCGAACAATTAGCTGAACTTAACTTAGCGTTAACTGTGAAAAAAAGCTAATATGTCCAATATTTCCTCAACTTGATAACTGTAAATTGGTGTGATATTATAATAACAGAACTTGAAAGTCCTGATGTGTTCGTCTTATAACCTATTGTTTTGACCGAACAATAAGTTATACGGGAGCTTGAGTTTTCAAACGGCGTACATGCCTTCTGGATTATAAGGACGTACTAACATTTGGAACAGGGCACCCACCTGCGGAGTGCGGGATCAAAACGAAGGCATCGACGGCACAATTGGGACTTCCGTTATAATAAAATAAAAAAGGTAAACCCTATACATGATGTATAGGGTTTTTGTAGCTATTTAGAGTACATAAATGCCATACATTTGTAACAGACGTAGCTTGAGGATCTTACAATGGGCTGTTTTTCTAAGAAATAAACGTGCCCCCAGTTAAAGTTCGTAGCAGCTTTTGTTCTAGATAACGACGGCAACGTTACAAAACAACTTTTTGCCAAGACTGTTACATTTTGTATTTTGACGAAAAAATGATCTTCAAATCTTGTATTTCTTATAATTTATGATATTATTTTTATCGGAAAACATTGAATAAGTTTGTGACAAACGGAGTTGAGAATATGTTACATCAATTTTCTAGAAATGAATTAGCGATTGGGATAGAAGGATTAAACATTTTAAAAAATAGCACAGTGGCAGTACTTGGAATTGGTGGTGTAGGTTCATTTGCAGCTGAAGCACTAGCTCGATCTGGTGTAGGAAGGCTTGTATTAGTTGATAAGGATGATGTCGATATTACAAATGTAAATCGACAAATTCACGCTTTACTCTCAACAGTCGGTAAGCCAAAAGCTGACCTCATGAAGGACCGTATAAAAGATATTAATCCAGAATGTCAAGTGATTGCGTTGAAAATGTTTTATACAGAGGAGACGTATGAGGAATTTTTTAGTTATGGAATAGATTTTGTTATAGATGCGTCTGATACGATTTGTTACAAAATCCATTTAATGAAGGAATGCTTGCAGAGAAAAATTCCAATTATTTCAAGTATGGGTGCAGCAAATAAAATGGACCCTACACGTTTTAAAATAGCTGATATTTCCAAAACTCACACTGATCCTATTGCAAAAGTTATTCGAACGAAGTTAAGAAAAGAGGGTATCCGTAAGGGGATTAAAGTAGTATTTTCTGACGAGAGTCCTATTGTGATTCGGGAAGATATTCGCAAGAAAATTGTACCTGATGAAAATACACCCATTAGAAAAGCTAAAATGCCACCATCATCCAATGCTTTTGTTCCATCAGTAGCAGGGCTAATAATGGCAAGTCATGTGGTTACTGAATTGTTAACAGATATACCAATTAAACGAGTAAATCAGGGCTAAAAATACGCTACATTTATCTGAGATCGACTTGGTTCTTCTCGTTCCGACAATGACAAAAACGTGGTCTAAAGATAGACCACGTTTTTTACTTAGCTAATTGTTCTAAGTTTCCGTTTTTATCCATTCTAAAAGCTGGAGAAGGTCTTTCTTCATTATCATCAAATAAAACCATTTTTCGTGCTCGATCCATAATTTGTACTAATGCTTGATAGTCTTCTTGTATCATAGATTGCTTTTCGGACATTTTTTCAAGCTTTATAACTAGTTCTTTATTTTGCTTTGAAAGAGTTTGGTTTTCTTGTTGTAATTGTACATTTTCCTGCTGCAATCTCATTGAATGTTGATCTTGTACTTTAAGTTCTTTTAAATAAGAAATGCAATCTTCTAGAGATATTGAATTTGATCCAGCTGATGGCTCTATAGGTGGAACTGATGTCGTCACTGGCGTAGTCAACAACTCTGTCGTGAACTCATTATTTAGATTATAGCTCTCTACTGGATGGTTATCATCAACTGTAGTAATCTGTGGTAGTGAAATTGTACTAGGAAGCTCATCTTGCTTCTTTAATCTGTCTAACGCTCTCTTTCTTTCTTTTCTTTGCTTTTTCGCAATGGCGATAGCTTGATCATACTTTCCTCTTACTTCCGCGTTCCACCGAAATCCACAAGCAGCAGAAGTTCGGTTAAGCTTATCACCAACTTCTTCGAAGGCTGATAACTGAGTTCCACCTTCACGAATATAGCGAAGTACTGTTTCTGCGAGTAATAGGTCTTCTTCATGAGACCATGCATCTTGACGAACTTTCACATAAACACTCCTATCTTCTGAAAAATTTAATTTACTATATAGTAGATTTTCTATTAATAGAATGGACGGCTATTATAATTTTTATACATTTACTAGTTTTTTTAAGGATTAAAAGGAGTAAAAGTCGAGGATATCAGTTTAATAACGTATGTGAAATTATTCACAATGTCGTCAAATTTAATGTAACTATTCGCAACATATCGATAGTATAATAAACGTGTAAGATAGTTAGTTAATAAATTTAGTAAAAAACGTAAAGTATCAAGTAAGTTGCTTTTTTTTAACATTCACATGTGAAAACATTCACAAACTTTAAGCGAGAAATTAGGAGGAGTTTCAAATGGCTGTTGAAGAAAAAGTATTAAAACAACAACAAGATGTTTCAAAAATGATTAATTCTTTAGTTGATCGTGGTTCTAAAGCTTTAAAAGAATTTCGCAATTATGATCAAGAAATGATCAATGACATAGTAAAAGAAATGGCTTTAGCAGGATTAGATCAACATATGCACTTAGCTAAGCTAGCAGTTGATGAAACAAAACGTGGTGTTTATGAGGATAAAATTATTAAAAACATTTTTGCTACTGAATATATTTATCATAACGTTAAATATGATAAAACTGTCGGCATTATTAATGATAATGAACACGAAGGTGTAATCGAAGTTGCAGAGCCAGTAGGTGTTGTTGCTGGTGTAACACCAGTGACAAATCCAACATCAACAACGATGTTTAAAGCAATTATTGCAATTAAAACTAGAAACCCAATTATTTTTGCTTTCCATCCATCTGCACAAAAATGTAGTAGTGAAGCAGCAAGAATTCTTCGTGACGCAGCAGTAAAAGCAGGAGCGCCTGAAGGTTGTATTCAATGGATAGAAACGCCATCTATCGAAGCAACAAAACAATTAATGAATCATGATGGGGTTGCGATCGTCTTAGCGACAGGTGGCCCAGGAATGGTTAAATCAGCTTATAGTACTGGTAAACCTGCGTTAGGTGTAGGTGCTGGTAACGTACCTTGTTATATTGAAAAATCTGCTGAGGTGAAACGTTCTGTAAATGATTTAATTTTATCAAAAACATTTGATAATGGTATGATTTGTGCTTCTGAACAAGCTGTTATTATCGATAAAGAAATTTATGATGAAGTGAAAAAAGAAATGATATATCATTCTTGTCACTTCTTATCAGAAAACGAAAAGAAAAAAGTAGAAAAACTTGTTATTGATGAAAACAAATGTGCTGTTAATCCAAACATCGTTGGTAAACCAGCTTATGAAATCGCAAAAATGGCTGGTGTAGAGGTACCAAAAGATACTAAAATTCTAATCGCTGAATTAAAAGGTGTAGGTGAAGCTCACCCACTTTCAAGAGAAAAGCTTAGTCCAGTACTAGCTTGTTATAAAGTTAATAATACAGAGGAAGGGATTACTCGTGCAGAAGAAATGCTAGAGTTTGGAGGTCTAGGTCACTCTGCTGTCATCCATTCTGAAGACCAAAAAACCATAGAAGCTTATGGAAAACGTATGAAAGCATGTCGTGTCATTGTGAATGCTCCATCTTCACAAGGGGCAATCGGAGATATTTATAATGCATATATTCCTTCATTAACATTAGGTTGTGGATCTTACGGTAAGAACTCTGTATCTTCAAATGTTGGAACAGCGAACTTATTAAATATCAAAAAAATTGCGAAAAGGAATGTCAATATGCAATGGTTTAAGCTTCCGCCAAAAGTTTACTTTGAAAAGCATTCTACTCAATATTTAGCAAAAATGCCTGAAATCTCAAAAGCATTGATTGTAACGGACCCAGGTATGGTGAAGCTTGGCTATGTTGATAAAGTTCTTTATTATTTACGTAAACGTCAAGATTACGTCCATTGTGAAATTTTCTCAAATGTTGAGCCAGATCCATCTATTGAAACTGTGATGAAGGGTGCAGAAATGATGAAAGAATTCCAACCTGATGTCATCATTGCACTTGGCGGTGGATCAGCGATGGATGCTGCAAAAGGAATGTGGTTATTTTACGAACACCCAGAAACAACGTTCCATGGCTTAAAACAGAAGTTTTTAGACATTCGTAAACGTACGTTCAAATATCCTAAACTAGGAAACAAAGCTAAATTTGTTGCAATACCAACAACTTCAGGAACTGGATCTGAGGTAACACCATTCTCTGTTATTACAGACAAGAAAAACAATGTCAAGTATCCGTTAGCAGATTATGAATTAACACCAGATGTTGCAATCGTAGATCCACAGTTTGTTATGACAGTTCCGAAGCACGTAACTGCAGATACTGGTATGGATGTTCTAACACATGCGATTGAAGCTTACGTTTCTAATATGGCAAATGATTATACGGATGGTTTAGCGATTAAAGCTATTCAACTAGTATTTGAATATTTACCAAAAGCTTATCATAACGGTGCAGATGAACTTGCAAGAGAGAAAATGCACAATGCATCTACAATTGCAGGTATGGCATTTGCAAATGCATTCTTAGGTATTAATCATAGCTTGGCACATAAAATGGGTGCAGAGTTCCATATTGCACACGGTAGAGCAAATACATTATTAATGCCACATGTTATTCGTTTCAATGCAACAAAACCGAAAAAGTTTACAGCATTCCCTAAATATAAACATTTCATTGCTGATCAACGTTATGCTGAAATTGCTAAAGCATTAGGTTTACCAGCACGTACAACTGAAGAAGGTGTAGAGAGCTTAATCCAAGCGGTAATTAAATTAGCGAAAGAACTAAATATTCCTATGAGTTTACCTGAGAATGGTGTAGATAAAAAAGAATTTGAAGAAAAAGTGGCAATTTTGGCAGACAGAGCATTTGAAGATCAATGTACACCAGCAAATCCAAAGTTACCATTAGTTACCGAGTTAGAAGAAATTTATCGTCAAACATTCAAAGGAGTATAATTTGGGGGGATTAGGATGAACAGATTGAGTACGATTCCAACGGAAGTTGCTTGGAAGAACTTCAAAGAAGGAAAATGGCTAGATTCCATAGATGTACGAGATTTTATTCAAACAAATGTTACACCCTATACGGGCAAGGAAGATTTCCTTGCCCCCCCAACTCTAAAAACCACTCAACTTTGGGATAAAGTATTAGAGTTGATGAAACAGGAACGGGACAATGGTGGTGTACTTGATATTGATACACAAACAGTATCAACCATTACTTCACATGAGCCAGGATATATTGATAAAAATCTTGAAAGCGTTGTAGGGCTACAAACGGATGAGCCATTAAAACGTTCCATCCAACCTTTTGGTGGTATCCGTATGGTAAAAGATGCTTGCGAGGCTTATGGATATGATCTCGATACAGAAGTCGAGAAAACGTTTACTGAGTATCGAAAAACACATAATCAAGGGGTCTTCGATGCTTATACTCCAGAAATGAGGAAGGCACGTAAAGCTGGTATCATTACTGGGTTACCAGATGCATACGGACGAGGAAGAATTATCGGTGATTATCGCAGAGTAGCATTATATGGTGTAGACCGTTTGATGGAAGAAAAAAGCAAGGCTCATGCTCGATTAGAGAATGATTTAATGAGTGACACAGTTATCCGTGATCGTGAAGAGATTTCTGAACAATTTAGAGCATTACAAGAGTTAAAAGATATGGCTGCATCATACGGGTATGATATATCAAAACCCGCTGTAAACGCTAGAGAAGCAATTCAATGGCTATATTTTGCATACCTTGCAGCGATAAAAGAACAAAATGGCGCTGCGATGAGTCTCGGTCGTGTATCCACATTTTTAGATATATATTTTGAAAGAGATATACACAATGGGGTTCTAACTGAATCAGAAGTCCAAGAATTAGTTGATCATTTTGTAATGAAGCTACGTCTTGTGAAATTTTTGCGTACTCCTGATTATAACGAGTTGTTTAGTGGTGACCCGACGTGGGTAACTGAATCAATTGGTGGTATGAGTCTTGACGGACGTCCACTTGTTTCCAAAACATCATTCCGCTTCCTACACACGCTTGACAATCTTGGACCAGCTCCTGAACCTAACTTAACAGTACTTTGGTCGACTGAGCTTCCAGATCATTTCACAAGATATTGTTCAAAAATGTCAATAAAAACAAGTTCCATTCAATATGAAAATGATGATTTAATGCGTAAAGAATACGGTGATGATTACGGTATTGCATGTTGTGTTTCTGCCATGAAGATAGGTAAACAAATGCAGTTTTTTGGAGCGCGTGCTAACTTGGCGAAGGCATTACTATATGCAATTAACGGTGGGATAGATGAAAAGTCAGGTGTGCAAGTTGGACCAAGCCTTGATCCAATTACTTCAAATATCTTGAATTATGAAGAAGTAATGAAAAACTATGATGAAATGCTAAATTGGCTAGCGAAGCTATATATGAATACATTAAATATTATACATTACATGCATGATCAGTATTCTTATGAGCGTATTGAAATGGCACTACATGATGAGGAAATATTACGTACTATGGCTTGCGGTATCGCTGGCTTATCGGTTGTAGCAGATTCTTTAAGTGCAATAAAATACGCAAAAGTAAGACCTATTCGAAATGAGTATGGAATCGCGGTTGATTTTGAAATTGACGGAGATTATCCACAGTTCGGTAACGATGATGATCGTGTTGACATGATTGCAACAGAGTTAGTTGAGACATTTATGAATAAGCTTCGTCTGTATCCGACGTATCGTTCTTCTGTACCGACACAATCTATATTAACTATAACTTCAAACGTTGTGTACGGGAAAAAAACAGGTACAACACCTGATGGAAGAAAAGCAGGTGAGGCGTTTGCACCGGGTGCCAACCCGTTACATGGACGTGATAAAAATGGAGCGTTAGCATCACTAAATTCTGTAGCAAAGCTTCCTTATGAAGATTGTCTAGATGGAATCTCTTGTACTTTTTCAATGGTTCCTAATTCTCTAGGTAAAGAAGAGCAAACGAGAATCAATAATCTTGTCTCTATCTTAGATGGATATATGGCACAACATGGTCATCATATAAATGTTAACGTGTTTGAACGTGAACAGTTACTTGATGCAATGGAGCATCCGGAAAAATATCCACAATTAACAATACGTGTTTCAGGTTATGCCGTGAATTTTATTAAATTGACACGCGACCAACAAATTGAGGTTATAAATAGAACATTCCATGAAAGTATGTAAGTGAAAAAAGGGAGAATTAAAATGATATAATTTAATTCTCCCCTTACGTACTTATTTTTTTGTTTTAGGCAGTTCGATGACATTTTGCTAGTATTCATTCAGGTGTTAAAGTTTACTTTCCATCAAATAAGTCTTTTAGCCGCTCATATACTTTAGCATATTGTTTTTCTTGTCCACTTTGCTTAGGTTGAAAGTACTCCTTATCCTTTAGCTCATCAGGAAGATATTGCTGATGTACCCAGCCATTAGGATAATCGTGAGGATACTTATAACCAATTCCATGCCCCATCGTTTTAGCTCCTTTATAATGAGCATCCCGTAAATGTAAGGGGATTTCACCTGTATAACCTTTTCTAACATCTTCTAGTGCCATATCAAGAGCTTTATATGCACTGTTTGTTTTAGGAGACAAACATTGATCTACAACGACGTTAGCTAATGGAATTCTTGCCTCTGGCAAGCCAAGTCTTTCAACTGCTTCGCATGCAGTAACCGTTCTTACTGCTACTTCTGGAGCAGCGAGAGATATGTCTTCATAGGCAATGACAATTAGTCTTCTAATAATTGATGTTAAATCTCCACCCTCTATTAACCGAGCTAAATAATGAAGTGCTGCATTTACATCGCTACCCCTAATACTCTTTTGCAAGCAAGATAATAGAGAATAGTATATATCGCC
Source organism: Bacillus sp. SM2101 (assembly GCF_018588585.1). Taxonomy (NCBI): domain Bacteria; kingdom Bacillati; phylum Bacillota; class Bacilli; order Caryophanales; family Bacillaceae; genus Bacillus; species Bacillus sp. SM2101. The sequence goes on along the minus strand of NZ_JAEUFG010000001.1, from coordinate 428,813 downwards.
CTTTTTGTCGTGAGAAAAACCTTTATTTTCAACACATTCTTCTACTGTTTTAATAGGAACGATGATTTTTTCCACATCAACCTCTTTTGATGCTATTACTACATCCTCTAGAATATTTAATGCTGATCGTGCATCACCGTTAGTCGACTGAGTAATTATTTCAAGAGCTTCATCAGCAATTTCAATGTCTAAGCTACCTAAGCCTCTTGTCGAATCAGTCAATGCTCTCAATAGTAATGTCATCATATCTTCTCTAGAAATACGTTGTAATTCTTTTATTTGACCGCACCTGCTTCTAATCGCTGGATTTACATCATGAAAGGGGTTCTCAGTAGTTGCACCTATTAATGTGATTAAACCTTTTTCAACATGAGGTAAAAGATAGTCTTGTTGTGCTTTATTGAACCGATGCACTTCATCGACAAATAAGATTAAACTTCCTTCAACTTCCGCTTGTCTAACAGCATTTTCTATATCTTTTTTGCCTGCTGTAGTTGCATTAATAGAAACGAAGGGCATATTTACCGTCCCGGCAATAGCTTTGGCAATCGAAGTTTTTCCAATACCAGGTTCTCCATATAACAATATTGATGGCACATGGCCATTAACTATCATTTTATATAACGCCGTTTTTGGTCCAATTATATGTTGTTGGCCAACAATTTCGTCTAATTTCCTAGGTCTCATTCGAAATGATAACGGGGATTCAACCAATGACTCGAATAACAAAGTAATCATCTCTCCTACTTTTTGGAATCTTTGTTCTTGTTCTAGGATGTTAATATGTATTACAATACACTATTATGGTATAATGGCAAATGCTTAATGTTATATATGTAGACTCTTTAAGTAAGCATTGTTGTTTTTAGTATTGAAGTGATTTATTCTATTGGCATATTTTAATGAAGAAAAGAAGTTACGAATGGTGATTAAACAAATTGTTCGTACAACAACAATGCATGCGAGAACAGCCGTCTGTAACTATACAATGGTTAGCCATCAGCCATTTTATAATATAAATTTTGATTGTGAACGGGACTTAATGACTTCGATAATGTCTAGCCCCAGGCACCATCGGCTTCCGGTATAAGCCAATGCGACAAGAAGATGATCTTAAAAGCACTCTCGTAGGTTCGTCTTATGCTTATCACCAGGATCAAGATGACAATTTCACCATTGCCCACAGTCGTGGGGAAATCTAGTGTCTAAGCATTTCTTATTTGTGGAGGGATATAAAGGATGAAGATTTCGACTAAAGGTAGGTATGGACTTACAATAATGATTGAATTGGCCAAGAAATATGGTGATGGGCCGATTTCGTTAAAATCTATCGCTAAAACTCATGATCTATCTGAACATTATTTAGAGCAATTGATTGCTCCTTTACGCAATGCTAGGTTAGTAAAGAGCATTCGAGGAGCGTACGGTGGATATGTGTTAGCAGATGATCCATCAAAGATAACTGCTGGAGATATTATTAGAGTTTTAGAGGGACCAATTAGTCCAGTTGAGGTTTTAGATGATGAAGAGCCTGCCAAAAGGCAGTTATGGATACGAATTCGTGATGCTGTGAAAGATGTCCTAGATAATACTACACTAGAGGATTTAGCAAGTTACAGTGGTGGAGATCAAGAATCTTACATGTTTTATATATAAGTTGTTTGCGCATTTCATGGTAGTCTAGCTTCAGCGCCTATCCCCTCGAGGTCACTTCGCCATTTCACCTGAAGACAAAAAGCGTCTTCATGTGAAATGACTCCAGTGCTTGTCGGGGATGAGCAAGCCGCTTACGCATTTCATGGTAGTCTAGCTTCAGCGCCTATCCCCTCGAGGGTCGGGGATGAGCAAGCCGCTTACGCATTTCATGGTAGTCTAAGCTTCAGCAACTATCCCCTCGAGGTTCGGGGATGAGCATGTCGCTTGCGCATTTCATTTAAGGAGGAATACAATGGAAAGAATATATCTTGACCATGCGGCAACTTCTCCAACTCATCCAGACGTTGTTAAAGAGATGAGCCCATATATGAGTGGAATTTTCGGTAACCCTTCTAGTATTCACTCCTTTGGCAGGGAAAGTCGCCAAGCCATAGATGATGCTAGACAAACAATCTCTGCTAATATTGGTGCCAAGTCAACAGAAATTATTTTTACGAGTGGTGGTACGGAAGCAGATAATTTAGCTCTGATTGGAGTTGCATTAGCAAATAAACACCGAGGTAACCATATAATTACAACTAAGGTTGAGCATCACGCTATTTTGCATACTTGTGAATATTTAGAAACCCAAGGCTTTAAGGTTACGTATTTACCAGTGCAGGAGAATGGAATTGTTTCTATTGAAGATGTAAAGGCATCATTGACAGATCAAACGATTCTTGTGTCAATTATGTTAGCTAATAACGAAGTTGGTGCAATTCAACCTATTAAAGAGTTAAGTGAAATTGTAAGAGCAAATGGTGCGTATGTTCATTCAGATATTGTACAGGGGTATAATTTATTCCCTATTCATGTCGATGACCTTGGTATTGATTTATTATCGGTTTCAGGGCATAAAATTAACGGCCCAAAAGGTGTTGGGTATTTATACGTTCGTTCTGGAGTGAAAATCACTCCAAGTTTACATGGTGGTGAACAAGAAAGAAAGAGACGTGCAGGCACAGAAAACGTGGCGAGTATTGTCGGTCTTAAGCATGCTGTTCAATTAAGCAACAAAGGCAGGAATGAACGCTTTGAGCTATATAGCAACTATAAAAAACAAATGATAGATATATTCAAACAAGAAGAAATTGATTTCAGTATCAATGGAGACCTTGAATTGACTGTACCAAATATATTAAATGTTAGTTTTGCAGGAGTAAGTGTCGAGGCTTTACTTGTTAACTTAGATCTTATAGGTATTGCGGCTTCTAGTGGCTCGGCTTGTACTGCCGGTTCTGTTGATCCATCACATGTTTTAGTAGCGATGTTTGGGAACGGCTCTGAGAGAATACAATCTTCGATCAGGTTTAGTTTTGGTTATGGAAATAATGAGGAAGAAATCCGAAAAGCAGCATATGAAATAACCAAAATTGTGAAACGGTTAACAAAACATTAATTAATATTATATATAAATGAGGTGAAAGTAATGAGCAAAGCTCCTAACGATACACGTGTTGTTGTAGGTATGTCGGGTGGGGTTGATTCTTCGGTTGCTGCATTGCTGTTAAAAGAGCAAGGTTATGATGTAATTGGTATTTTTATGAAAAATTGGGATGATACTGATGAAAATGGCGTTTGTACAGCAACTGAAGATTATAACGATGTCATTCAAGTATGTAATCAGATTGGTATTCCCTACTATGCAGTTAATTTTGAAAAACAATATTGGGATAAGGTATTTACTTACTTTTTAGATGAATACAAAGCTGGTAGAACACCTAACCCAGATGTAATGTGTAATAAAGAAATTAAATTTAAAGCCTTTTTAGACCATGCACTAGCTTTAGGAGCCGATTATGTGGCGACGGGTCATTATGCTAGAGTTGCATATCGTAACGGAGAATACAAAATGCTCCGTGGGATAGATGAAAATAAAGACCAAACTTATTTTTTAAATCAACTAGGTCAAGAGCAACTTTCTAAAGTACTCTTTCCTCTTGGTGAAATTAATAAAAGTAAGGTTCGTGAAATAGCCCAACAAGCTGGGTTAGCAACAGCAACGAAAAAAGATAGTACGGGAATTTGCTTTATCGGTGAACGAAACTTTAAAGAATTTTTAAGTAATTATTTACCTGCTCAGCCTGGAGAAATGCAAACATTATCAGGTGAAATAAAAGGAAAGCATGACGGTTTAATGTATTATACGATTGGCCAACGTCATGGTTTAGGTATTGGAGGAAGTGGTGAGCCTTGGTTTGTAGTAGGAAAGGATCTAGAAAAAAATATTTTATACGTTGACCAAGGTTTTCATAATGATTTGTTGTATTCGGACGCAATTTTAGCTACAAATGTAAGTTGGGTATCCGATCGTGAAATAACAGATACACTAAAATGTACTGCGAAATTTCGTTATCGTCAACAGGACAATGCTATTACCGTCCATAGAATAGATGATAATAATGTCAAAATTATTTTTGATGAACCAATTAGAGCAATAACACCTGGACAGGCAGTTGTTTTTTATGATGGAGACGAATGCCTAGGTGGTGGGACAATTGATATTGTGTACAAAAATGGAGAAGAACTAGATTACGTGTAGTAAAATATTTTAGAAAAAGCTTCACCTCACTTATGCAGAGGTGAAGCTTTTTAGGTGCAATACAACCTCTTGTAATTATACGTTTTAGTAACAATAAAATTCTGTTATGATTGGATTTACAACTTTGATGAACGTAACAGTGCCATCAAAGTGTATTGAGGCACTAGTATCATTCCTATGCTATACTAATAGCTAATTGGAGGTTTTAAAAATGGTTGATAATAATAAGCTAGGAATTCAATATATGCAAGAAGGAAAATATGAAGAAGCTGCAAAGGTGTTTAATCAAGCTATTGAAGATTCACCAAAGGATCCAATCGCATATATCAATTTTGGGAACTTGCTTTCTGCCTTAGGTGAAAACGAAAAGGCGATAGCTTTTTTTAATAAAGCAATTGAGCTTGATGAAGATAGTGGTGCGGCTTATTACAGCACTGGTAACTTACACTACAATAATGAAAAATATACAGATGCAAAGAATATGTTCGAAATAGCTATGAAAAAAGGTTTAACAAACTCTGATACGTATTTTATGCTAGGTATGTCGTTGTTACAATTAGATCAACCCAAACTCGCTTTACCTTATTTTCAAAGAGCAGTTGAACTAAATGTCGATGATGCCGAAGCGAGGTTTCAATACGGCTTATGTCTTGCGAATGAAAATCTAATTGATCAAGCCATGGAACAGTTTCAACAGGTCATTCATTTAGACCCTAATCATGCGGATGCATTTTATAATTTAGGTGTTGCGTATGCATTCAAAGAAAATGGTGAGCAAGCTTTAGCGATGTTTAATAAGGCATGTGAGATTCAACCAGATCATGTATTAGCTGCTCATGGAAAAAAAATAATAGAGCAAACTTAATGTTTTCATAATAGATTTTATTCTTCGGTAATGTTTCTATAGTGATACAACCAGAAGTATTTTGGTACTTTTATCATCACTCTATAAAGGAAAGATGCCACGAATTGTAACTTGGTATCTGTCAATTAGATGCAGTACTGTAACAACGCCTTGATTAGTCGCTGTTACATTGTGCTAGGACGTGCTTTTATATAGTGTTTTTAGATCAAACGGCAACTCGTAACATACATATTTACGATTCGTAATGAAAGGAGGGAAATGATGCTGATGGAGCAACAAGGAGTGCTGGATTTGTATAATGAAGAGCAGAAGTATATGAAGGGTACACATCTAGTCACCATCTTTCACAATGAAGCCAATCTATATTCAGTCGTTCGCATCCGATTGCAGGAAACGAACGAACAATATACAGAAAAAGAAGCAGTTGTCACAGGTTATTTCCCTCGTATCCATGAAGATGAAACATATATCTTTTTTGGTAAACTGAAGGAACATCCTAAGTTTGGCATGCAATTTCACGTCGATAGTTTCAGGAAAGATCTTCCTCAAACGAAGCAAGGGATTATACAGTACTTATCAAGTGATCTATTTCAAGGAGTGGGTAAAAAAACAGCAAGCAACATTGTCGATGTATTAGGTGAAGCTGCAATCTCAACAATTTTACAAAATCCTTCAGCTCTTGAAAAGGTACCTAAACTTTCAAAAGATAAAGCTCAGCAAATAGTTGATACGTTAAAAGAACATCAAGGTCTTGAACAAATAATGATTGCGTTATCTCAATATGGATTCGGTCCGCAATTATCAATGAAGATTTATCAAGTATACAAAGATGAAACATTACAAATTATCCAAAACAACCCTTACCAGCTAGTAGAAGATGTTGAAGGAGTTGGCTTTAGTAGAGCGGATGAGCTTGGGTATATGTTAGGCATCTCGGGCAATAATCCGCATCGTATAAAGGCAGGTTGTCTTTATATGCTTGATCAGCAATCAATTCAAGAAGGGCATACATATCAATATTTACATCAATTAATTAGGGATGTAAAAGAATTACTAGAAGAAAATAAGCGTGATTCCATGGATGAAGAAGATATCTCTCGGATTATTACTCATCTGTCGGAAGAAGATAAAATTATTGTTGAAGAGGATAAAATTTACAGTCCTTCATTATTCTTTTCAGAAAAAGGACTTGTAACAAATATTGGTCGAATATTGAGTCAAACTGAATATGAGGATCAATTTCCAGATTCAGAATTCTTATTGTCGCTAGGTAATATAGAAGAATATCTCAATGTTCAGTATGCACCTTCACAAAAAGAGGCAATTCAAAAAGCCTTATTATCACCAATGCTTTTACTAACCGGAGGACCTGGGACTGGGAAGACGACAGTTATTAATGGAATTGTAAATGTATATGCAGATTTACATGGCTGTTCATTAAACCCTAGTGATTATAATAAAGAAAATCCGTTTCCAATACTACTCGTTGCCCCTACAGGTAGAGCTGCAAAGCGCATGAGTGAAGCTACAGGTTTAAAGGCTGTGACAATACATCGCTTATTAGGTTGGAATGGAGTCGATGGATTTGAACATGATGAAGATAACCCAATTGAAGGAAAATTGTTAATTGTAGATGAAATGTCAATGGTTGATGTTTGGTTGGCAAATCAACTATTTAAATCACTACCTGAATCTATCCAAATGATTATTGTTGGAGATGAGGATCAATTGCCATCTGTTGGGCCAGGACAAGTATTGAAGGACTTATTAGATGCTAATATTATTCCAACAGTTCGTCTAACTGAAATTTATCGACAATCAGAAGGATCCTCAATCATAGCGCTTGCTCATGACATTAAAAAAGGTCAATTGCCACGAGATATTGTTTCGCAAAAAACTGACCGATCTTTTTTACCATGTAGACCTAATCAAGTACTTGATGTTGTATCAAAGGTTGCACAAAGTGCAAAAGAAAAAGGATATAGTGCAAGAGATATCCAAGTTCTAGCACCCATGTATCGTGGGCCTGCAGGTATAGATCAATTAAATAAAATGCTACAAAGTATGTTTAACCCTCCGTCAGACCAAAAACGTGAAATGTCATTTGGGGATGTAATATATAGAATTGGCGACAAGGTGTTGCAACTCGTCAATCAACCAGAAAGTAATGTTTTTAATGGAGATATGGGAGAAGTTGTCTCAATATTCTACTCCAAGGAAAATACTGAAAAACAAGATATGGTTATTGTATCTTTTGAGGGAAATGAAGTTACTTATACAAAACAAGATTTGAACCAAATCACCCACGCGTATTGTTGTTCCATACATAAGTCTCAGGGTAGTGAATTTCCAATCGTTATTATGCCAGTTGTAAAAAGCTATTACCGCATGCTAAGAAGAAATTTACTATATACAGGTATTACAAGAAGTAAAAAATTTCTAATATTATGTGGTGAAGAGCAAGCTTTTCGACATGGAGTTAGCCGTAATGATGATGGTATAAGACAAACAACATTATGTGAAAAATTAAGAATGGCTCATGAAGGTGAAATTGACAACGAAGATGACATTCCTTTTATTGTACAAGAAGAAAAATTAATGGAAAACGTTACACCTTATGATTTCATGGATGATTGAGTAACCTAATAATGTTCGGGAAGGTGGGATATCTTTGCGGACATTTTCCTTATTAAAGGGGTTACCAGTTTATTCACATGATGGCAAACAGCTTGGCAACGTCGTTGATCTTTTAGTTCAAGAAGATGGAAAGGTCGCATCAATCGTTGTTGAAGGTAAAAGGCTTTTTCAGAGAGATACTTTTATTCCAATAGAATCAGTTTTATCTTTTGATAATGATGGAATTACGATTAGCAGTTCTACAACAAAATATTCTACACGCCAAGAGAAAAATACACATTACTTAAACACCCACCATAGCTTAGCAAAAAAATTCGTGAAATCTGAAAATGGGGAAGTTCTTGGAATATTAGAAGACGTATTTTTCCAAGAAGAATTGGGCACAATAGAAGGGTATAAAATAACAGATGGTTTCTTTTCTGATATAAGTGATGGAAAAAAAGTAATTAAAAGCAATGACTTTACCGTTAACAAAGATACCATCATTTTTAAAGCTAAGCGGAAATAAAGAGGTGTCGTTTGATGTTAATGTGTCCAAATTGTAAAAATAAAGATCTTGGTAAAATTGGTGTTAACCAATATTATTGTTGGAACTGTTTTATAGAAATGTCAGTAAACCAAGGTATCATTAATACCCATCAAGTTGAAGAAGATGGAACGCTTAGTTCATTGGATGATCTCTTTGGAGAAGAAGATCGTACGATAAATTTGTAATTGACTCTTTCATTAAGGAGGACAAAATGAACAGAACAATTACTGCGTCATTGGTTGCTTTAGGTATGGGGGTTGCTGCATACCAAATGAACCAAAGAAGTGACATCATGTCTCCAAAAAATATAAAGAGAATGAGAAAGAAAGTTGCTAAGATGCTTTACTGACTAAAAGGGGCTGACCCAATTACGGGTTCTGCCCTTTTTTAAAGTTGATATTTTGTAACGATCAGAATTTAATTAGAGGTGGGGTATAGATGAAGGACATTCGTTTAGTATGGATTTATCGCTTACTTCTCTTTTTATTAATGTTTGTATTGTTATACGTTTTTATGAAGCTTGCGCCGATTTGGAAACCAACGCTAAAGATGATTGCAATTGTAATTACCCCTTTTGTTATTGCCGCATTTATTACTTACTTACTTCATCCCATTATCGAGAAAATCCATCATCACGGAGTTCCCAGGTCTATTGCTATTTTACTTATATATACTTTGTTCTTTGGAGGAGTTGGTTTCGGCTTATATAAAGGAGTACCAATTATTATTGAACAGCTAAAGGATTTAAGTGAAAATGTACCAATATTTATGGAGACGTACCGAGATTGGATTGAGGAAATTCGTGATCAAACATCCCATTGGCCAAATGGATTTCACGATAGAATTGAGGAAGGGCTACAATCAATTGAGAAAGAGAGTGCATTACTAGTTACAAAGTTATTAAACAGTATGAAACGATTGCTGAACTATATTATTTTAATTGCTATCATTCCGTTTTTAGTTTTCTATATGCTTAAAGACTACCCAGATATAAATAAGGCAATATGGTACATAACACCAAAAAAATTTCGTACCCCTGGGAAAGAGTTTTTAAAAGGGGTTGATGAATCACTTGGTAATTACATTAGAGGGCAACTATTTGTGTGCTTTGCGATCGGAATTATTGCAACAATTGGTTTTTGGTTAATCAAAATGAAATACCCTTTGCTACTAGGAAGCATCATAGGGGTTACGAATATTATTCCTTATTTTGGACCAATTATTGGTTTAATTCCAGCCGTTATTATCGCAGCGACTATCTCAATGAAGATGGTTCTATTCGTATCCGGTTTAGTCCTTGTTTTACAATTTATTGAAGGTAATGTATTATCACCACTAATTGTAGGAAAAAGCCTGCATATGCACCCTATTGTTATAATGTTTGCACTGTTAGTTGGGGGAGAGATTGCAGGTGTATTAGGTTTAATAGTTGCTGTTCCTTTTTTAGCGATAGTAAAAGTTACGATACTTCATGCCAAAACATATTTAATGAATCATTGACAAATAAGTTTTGCTTGTCTATAATTCGCATTATAATACGGAAAACGATGACGGATCGAGTATGTTATAGTCCACCTTATGTAATTATAAAATCAGAGAGGAATTTCCCTTTAGGCTGAAAGAAATTCTAGGTGAAGGATAACAGAAAGCTAATCTTGAGTGCAGATAAACCCTGCCGTTTTGCCACGTTACGGCTTATCATGAGTGATGAACAAACATATTTTTCTGTAAGGCGCTTGTCATTTACCAGAAATGGTGGGGAATTTACGCTTTTCGAAATTGTTCATAATCAGGGTGGTACCGCGAGTATAACTCTCGTCCCTGCTTTTGGGATGGGGGTTTTTTATATTTTTAAGGCTGTTTTCGCAATGTTTGTTGTTTTTCGAATTAGTAATAAACACGTACACCACTTTCGGTGGTGGCATCTTTTTTTCTTAAAAAGATGTGAAACGTATTAAACTCTTTTTATTTTCTAATTCGGTGACATTAGCAACATAGCTTTCGGAAAGAGTCATTATTAAAGAGTGTTCAATTAGTGAAATATTTTTTTCAGTGCTTTATTGAACAATTTCTAAAAGGAGATATTAACATGAAGAAACTAAACTCTGCAGAAGTACGCCAAATGTTTTTAGATTTTTTTCAGGAAAAAGACCATGCAATAGAACCAAGTGCTTCATTAGTGCCACATGAAGACCCAACGCTGTTATGGATAAATAGTGGTGTTGCTACATTAAAGAAATATTTTGATGGCAGAGTTATTCCAGATAACCCAAGAATTTGTAATGCCCAAAAATCGATTCGAACAAATGATATCGAAAACGTTGGGCAAACAGCTCGTCATCATACTTTCTTTGAAATGTTGGGGAATTTTTCTATAGGAGATTATTTTAAAAATGAAGCAATTCATTGGGCATGGGAATTTTTAACAAGTGATAAGTGGATAGGGTTTGATCCAGAAAAGCTCTCTGTCACGATCCACCCAGAAGATGATGAAGCGTTTGAAATATGGAATAAGGAAGTTGGTGTTCCGAAAGAACGTATAATTCGATTAGAGGAGAATTTTTGGGATATTGGTGAAGGGCCAAGTGGACCAAATACAGAAATTTTTTATGATCGTGGTGAGCAATTTGGGAATGATCCCAATGACCCTGAATTATTTCCAGGTGGAGAAAATGAGCGCTATTTAGAAGTATGGAATTTAGTATTTTCACAGTTTAATCATAATCCTGATGGATCTTATACACCCCTACCAAAGAAAAATATTGATACAGGTATGGGACTTGAACGCATGTGCTCAATTATCCAAGATGTTCCAACCAACTTTGATACGGATCTTTTTATGCCAATTATAGAAGCGACAGAGCATATCTCAAATGAAAAATACCGTCAAGACAGTTCAAAAGATGTTGCATTTAAAGTAATTGCTGACCATATTCGCACAGTTACTTTTGCTGTAAGTGATGGTGCACTTCCATCAAATGAAGGAAGAGGTTATGTATTGCGTCGTTTATTACGTCGAGCTGTGCGTTACGCAAAGAAAATTAATATCCAACGACCGTTTATGTTTGAGCTTGTACCAACCGTAGCAGAAATCATGGTTGATTTTTATCCAGAAGTAAAGGCGAAAACTGAATTTATTCAAAAAGTTGTGAAAAATGAAGAAGAACGTTTCCATGAAACGCTTAATGAAGGCTTAACGATTTTAGCAAGTGTAATTAAAAAAGAGAAAGAAAATGGCAGTGATACAATCTCTGGAACAGATGTGTTTCGTTTATATGATACATACGGTTTTCCAGTTGAGCTTACTGAGGAATATGCAGAAGATGAACATATGAAGGTTGATCATGCAGGATTTGAAAAAGAGATGGAGCTCCAACGAGAACGAGCTCGTGCTGCTCGTCAAGATGTGGATTCAATGCAAGTGCAAGGCGGAGTGTTAGGTGACGTTAAGGTTGAAAGTAACTTTGTTGGTTATGAACAAACAAAGGCTGGAAGTAAAATTGAAATAATCGTTAAAGATGGTGACTTTGTTGAACGTATAGAACAAGGGCAAGAGGCACAAATTATCGTTGATAAAACACCTTTTTATGCTGAAAGCGGTGGGCAGATTGCTGACCAGGGATTATTTGAAAATAAAGATACTGTATTAAAAGTAAAAGATGTTCAAAAAGCTCCAAATGGACAAAATATTCATCATGTTAACGTTGAAAAAGGTACACTACAAAAAGGTCAAGCATTTGAAGCGAAAATAAATGAAGAAAAACGGTTAAATATTATTAAGAATCATACAGCTACTCACCTTCTCCACCAAGCGTTGAAAGATGTATTAGGAAAACATGTTAATCAAGCTGGTTCATTGGTAAATGCTGATCGTCTGCGATTTGACTTTTCACATTTTGGTCAAGTAACACAGGAAGAATTGGATCAAATAGAGTCTATCGTTAATGAACAAATTTGGAAAAGCATTGCAGTTCAAATTGACTATAAATCACTTGACGAAGCAAAAGAAATGGGTGCAATGGCACTTTTCGGTGAAAAATATGGAGAGGTTGTACGTGTTGTTCAAGTTGGTGACTACAGTTTAGAGCTATGTGGTGGTTGCCATGTACCGAATACCTCGGTCATCGGTTTATTCAAGGTTATTTCAGAATCAGGTATTGGTGCTGGAACAAGGCGTATAGAGGCCGTTACTGGTCAAGGAGCATATCAAGTAATTAATGAGCAAGTTCAGTTATTACATGAAGCTGCAAACAAATTAAAAGTAAATCCGAAGGATGTTACGAGCAGAATTGAATCTTTGACATCCGAATTACGTATGGTTCAGCGTGAAAATGAATCCTTATCGGCAAAGTTAGGAAATATCGAAGCAAGTAATTTAGTCAATGCAGTTAAAGATGTGAATGGAGTTTCGGTTCTAACGAGTATAGTAGATGCAGCAGATATGAATAATTTACGCTCAATGGTTGATGAATTAAAACAAAATTTAGGCTCAGCCGTTGTTGTCTTAGGTGCTATTAATGATGATAAAGTGAATATAGTAGCGGGTGTTACTAAGGATTTGATTCAAAAGGGCTACCATGCCGGCAAAGTAGTCAAAGAAGTAGCTACACGCTGTGGCGGTGGCGGTGGTGGTCGACCTGATATGGCACAAGCAGGTGGAAAAGACCCTAATAAACTTGAAAGTGCATTAAACTATGTTGAAGAATGGGTTAAATCCGTTTTATAATTTATATTTTTAGTGTACAATGTAAGTATGAAAAACTTGACAGATTCAACAGTCGGATCTTGAGGGTGAGGTGCATATAATGAGCTCGTTCGATAAAACAATGCAATTTAATTTTTCAGAAGAACCTGTCGAAACAAATGTAAAAGATGTACTTTTTACAGTTTATGATGCTTTGCAAGACAAAGGTTACAATCCAATTAACCAAGTTGTAGGATATTTATTATCTGGCGATCCTGCCTATATTCCTCGTCATAAAGACGCTAGGAACATTATAAGACAAATTGAACGTGATGAATTGATTGAGGAGTTAGTTAAATCTTATTTAGAGCATCACCGTAAGGAGTAAGTATATGCGAATCCTTGGATTAGACGTCGGTACTAAAACGATAGGGGTAGCTGTAAGTGACGAAATGGGTTGGACTGCCCAAGGTATCGAAACAATAAAAATCGACGAAGAGAGAAATGAATTTAGGTTGGACCGTCTAAAAGAACTCATTCAACAATATGAAGTTCAGAAAATTGTTGTCGGCTTTCCTAAAAATATGAATGGTACAGTTGGTCCAAGGGGAGAAGCTTGTATAGCATTTGCTAAATTGATGGAAGAAACATTTCAGCTTGAAACCCAATTATGGGACGAGCGTTTATCTACGATGGCAGCTGAACGTGTATTATTAAGTGCAGATGTTAGTCGTAAGAAAAGAAAGAAAGTCATTGACAAAATGGCAGCAGTGATGATTTTACAAGGATATTTGGACAGTAAAAACTAATGAGGTGAAAGTATGACACACAACGAAGATCAAATAACGGTAGTAGATGAAAACGGGAATGAACAGCTATGTAAAGTGCTTTTTACATTTGAAAATGCTGAATTCGGTAAATCATATGTACTTTATTATCCAGTTGGAGCAGACCATGATGAAGATGAAGATATAGAAATTCATGCATCAAGCTTTGTTCCGAGTGATGACAATAAAGATGGTGAATTACAGCCTATTGAAACTGATGAAGAGTGGGATATGGTTGAAGAAATGCTTAATACTTTCCTTGATGAAAACGAAGAAGTGTAAAAGTAGTTATTATTACAGATGAGGACCAGGCTGACTCTAATGGTAGCTTTTTAGCTACAAAATAGAGTCGGCCTTATCTATTTTAACAGATAAAAAAGTGAGATTTCTCTGAACTATATTTACTGCATGGTGTTTATCATTATTTATGTTTCTTTTCGTAAAAAATGTAGCTATTGTTTTCAAATTAGTGCGTCGATGTAGATGCCACGAAAGCTAGATGTATACGTGCGTATAAATCTTAGTATGAAAAGCAACAATCTATGTGAAAACAGTCTTTTTTATACGCATTGCCTTACCCATCAAAGTCACTTTATCATTTTCCCTGAAGGTAAAACGCCTTCAAATGAATGACCTCAAGGCTTGTCGAGGATGAGTGAAACACTTATGTTTTCTGAAAATTGTGATTACATGATTATTCTACGGTACCACTTAACTCATTTTACCTATTAAGATTAGAATAATTTTGTAAGCAAATGGCGAATGATAAAAAAAATGTAGTATAATAGTTCGAGTGAAAGGAGGACTCGATATGTCTGAGAAAGAAGCACAGAATGAAAAGCAGGAAAAAATTATAGAACAACATAAAGAAGCTAGAGTTATTAGAAGGATTGTACTTGTTATCACCTTAGTTTTATTAATTGTAATAGCTGGAGTTATTGGAGGCGGCTATGTATATATAAAATCAGCTCTACAACCAGTAGAACCGGAAAATGAGGAAACTGTTAATATTACGATACCGATTGGTTCTTCATCAACTGCTATTGCAAATATTTTAGAGGAAAACGGTCTTATAAAAGATGCTAAAATATTTCGCTATTATATTAAGTTTAAAAATGAATCAGGTTTTCAAGCTGGAGACTATGAATTGAGTCCGTCGATGACTTTTCAAGAGTTGATCGATAGTATTAAAACCGGTGTGGTTATACAAGATGTTGTTTTTAAAATAACGATTCCTGAAGGTAAACAACTAACACAAATCGGTAAAATAATTGCAGAGAAAACGAATTATTCTGAAGATGAAGTGATGGCAAAACTTACAGACAAAGAGTATATAGCTACACTTCAATCTCACTATCCTGATCTCTTGACGGAAGAAATTCTAGGTGAAAATATTAAATATCCCCTTGAAGGATATCTCTTTCCGGCAACTTACGATTTTTACAAAGAAGATCCTTCAATTGAGGATATTGTAGAAAAAATGTTAGCTAAAACACAAGAAGTATTATTAAATTATGATGCAGAAATTGCTGGGTTAGGAATGTCTGCACACACAGTCTTAACGATGGCTTCATTAATTGAAGAAGAAGCTACAGCAAAAACCGACAGAGAACAGATATCTAGTGTATTTTACAATCGAATGGATATTGGTATGCCGCTACAAACCGATCCTACAGTGTTATACGCATTAGGAAAGCATAAGGATCGCGTACTATACGAAGATTTAGAAGTGAATTCTCCATATAACACTTATATGCATGCTGGTTTACCTCCAGGTCCGATTGCTAATGCAGGAGAAATGTCCATCATTGCTGCATTAAACCCAGCAAGTACAGACTACCTATATTTCTTAGCAGCTCCATCGGGAGATGTCTTTTATGCAAAAACACTTGAAGAACATAATGCGCTAAAAGCACAATATATTACGAATGACTAAGAGATCGAACAAATTATATGTATAAAAAGTGGTAATTAAAGGGGGGGCGGAGAATAATTCGCAATCCCCTTGTTGTTATGGTAAAATATATCGAGTTGTTGGGAGTTCTTTTGTCGAACTCTTCTTTTTTTAAGGCTCTTTTCGATCAATTTGTTGTTTTTGTTACTCAATTAGAATCGTAAGAAGTGGATTTATAAGTTTGTATTGTTTTATACATGCAAAGATCACCAGAACGTTAGATGTAACGGGTTTATATTCTTAGAACGTAAACAACCATCAATGCGAAAACAGTCTAATAGAACAATGATAATCTACAGGAATGAGGTAGCATAGCGTGGATGTCGAGCTAGTGAATACCTATTTAGAGAGTCTCGTAAGAGAGAGACAGCCTCTAATACACGAAATGGAGCAGTATGCAAACGAGCATCATGTACCGATAATGGAGCTCGTTGGAATAGAAGCAATACTACAAATATTACGTATTGTGCAACCTAAAAAAATTTTGGAAATTGGAACGGCGATTGGCTATTCTGCTATAAGGATGGCATTAACTTTGCCACATGCAGAAATTGTAACAGTTGAACGTCACAAACAACGATATGATACTGCACGTGAATTCGTAAAAAAGAGTGGATGTTCAAAGCAAATAGATATTTTATTTGGCAATGCCCTTGAACTTGAAGAACAAGTGAAGCATAGAGGTCCATTTGATTTTTTATTTATAGATGCAGCAAAAGGGCAATATAAACGATTTTTTGAATTGTATAGCCCTATGCTCTCACAAAATGCAATAATCATTACTGATAATGTTTTATATAAAGGTTTTGTAGCTTCCAAAATAGATACAGAAAATAAACGTACTAATCAACTTATTAGCAAAATAAGAAATTATAACGAGTGGTTAATGAAGAACCCTTTATATGATACAACTATTTTACCAGTAGGAGATGGCATGGCAATTAGTAAGCGAAGAGGTGACTAAAAAATGAGGATACCAGAATTATTAGTTACCCCTACTTGTGTGGAAGATATTGAGCCACTTATTCAAGCAGGGGCTGATGCTTTTATGATAGGTGAACAAAGGTATGGTTTAAGATTAGCTGGGGAATTTAGTAGAAATGATATAAAAGAAGTAGTACAAATCGCCCATGCGAAAAATAGAAAAGTATATGTAGCTATGAATGGCATATTTCATAACGACAAAATTGGTGAACTACCAGACTACATTTCTTATTTAAATGAAGTTGGGATAGATGCAATTGTCTTCGGTGATCCTGCTGTGTTAATGACTGTGAAAGAGATCGCACCAAATATGAGGTTGCATTGGAACACGGAAACAACAGCTACTAACTGGTATACATGCAACTATTGGGGAAGAAAAGGTGCTGAACGTGCTGTTCTAGCTAGAGAGTTAAATATGGATGCGATCCTTGAAATGAAGGAACATGCTAAAGTGAAGCTAGAAGTACAAGTCCATGGTATGACATGTATGTTCCATTCAAAACGTTCATTGATTGGTAACTACTTTGAATTCCAAGGTAAGTCAATGGAAGTAAAGAACGATAGCAATAACAAAAATTTATTTCTACACGATAATGAAAGAAACAACAAATATCCAATCTTCGAAGACGAAAATGGAACACATATTATGAGTCCAAATGATATTTGTATAATAGATGAGTTAGAAGAAATGATGGATGCTGAAATAGAAAGCTTTAAAATTGATGGGGTATTAAAATCACCTCAATATTTACTTGAGGTTACAAAAAAATATCGATATGCGATGGATTTATGTGCTAAAGATCGAGAGCAATACGAAGAACAAAAAGACCTGCTTATTGAAGAAATTGAAAAGATACAACCCCAAAATCGTCCGTTAGATAGTGGATTTTTCTTCAAAGAAACAGTTTATTAAAGAAAAGCGCAAGCGCCTCGTACATTCCCGACAAGCACTGGAGTCAAATCACAAGAAGGCGTAGTTTGCCTTCGGGTGATTAGACGAAGTGACCTCGAGGGAATAGGCGCTGGAGCTAGACAATAAGAAAAGCGCAAGCGCCTCGTACATTCCCGACAAGCATAAGGAAAGTCGCAGGAAGGTTGTTTTTTTAACCTTATTGGCGGCTTAGCTTATGACTTCCAGGAGATAGGTGTAAGAGGTAGAACAAAAGAAAAGCTAGACATAAAAGGAGGTAGTAATTATGGTTGCATTAAAAGATGGAATTTCTGCTATGATTAATGGCCAAAGAGTTATTACTAAAAAGCCTGAATTACTAGCCCCAGCAGGTAATTTAGAAAAGTTAAAAATAGCTGTCCAGTACGGAGCAGATGCAGTGTATATTGGAGGTCAAGAATATGGCTTACGTTCCAATGCTGATAATTTCTCCCATGAAGAAATGGCAGAAGGGGTTAAGTTCGCCAATAATTATGATGCTAAAATATATGTAACTACAAATATTTATGCTCACAATGAAAATATTGATGGTTTAGAAGAATATTTACAAGGGCTTCAAAGTGCTGGTGTAACAGGAATTATTGTTGCAGATCCGTTGATTATCGAAACATGTCGACTAGTTGCTCCTAAGTTAGAGGTCCATTTAAGTACACAACAATCACTTTCAAACTGGAAGGCAGTTCAATTTTGGAAAGAAGAAGGACTGGAGCGTGTTGTATTAGGTCGTGAAACGAGTGCGGAAGAGATAAGAGAAATTAAGGAAAAGACTGATATTGAAATTGAGACATTTATCCATGGGGCAATGTGTATTTCCTATTCAGGGCGCTGTACGTTAAGTAATCATATGACTGCACGTGATTCTAACCGTGGAGGTTGTTGCCAATCTTGTAGATGGGATTATGACTTGTATAGCCTTAACTCAAACGATGATGAAGTGGCATTGTTTGAGGAAACTGATGCACCATTTGCAATGAGTCCGAAAGATTTAAAGTTAGTTGAATCGATTCCAAAAATGATTGACTTAGGTATTGACAGTTTAAAGATTGAAGGTCGTATGAAGTCCATTCATTATGTAGCTACTGTAGTAAGCGTGTATCGAAAAATTATTGACGCTTATTGTGCTGATCCAGATCATTTTACTATTAAACAAGAATGGCTAGAGGAACTTGATAAATGTGCAAATCGTGAAACGGCTCCAGCATTTTTTGAGGGTGTACCGGGGTATAAAGAACAAATGTATGGAAATCATAGCAAGAAAACAGCATTTGATTTTGCTGGATTAGTATTGGACTACAATAAAGAATCCAAAATAGTTACTTTACAGCAACGTAATCATTTTAAGCCAGGAGAAGAAGTCGAATTTTTTGGACCAGAAATTGAAAATTTCACTCAAAAAATCGAAGAAATTTGGGATGAGGATGGGAACGTTCTGGATGCAGCAAGACATCCATTACAAATCATTAAATTTAAAGTGGACAAGGATGTCTTCCCGAACAACATGATGCGAAAGGAGAACTAAGATGGGGAAGAAACCGGTAGTAATAGGTGTAGCTGGAGGTTCTGGCTCTGGTAAAACAAGTGTTACTAAAGCAATTTACGAGCATTTGAAAGAGCATTCGATTTTAATCCTTGAGCAAGACTACTATTACAAAGATCAAATTCATTTATCTATAGAAGAACGACGTAAAACAAATTATGATCATCCGTTAGCATTTGACAATGATTTATTAATTGATCATATAGAATCGCTGCTTGCATTTGAAAGCATTAAGAAGCCAGTATATGATTTTACGATTGATACAAGATCAGAAGAGGTTATCCCTGTTGAACCAAAAGATGTCATTATTCTTGAAGGCATGTTAGTTTTAGAAGATGAACGCTTAAGGAATTATATGGATATTAAGCTATATGTAGATACTGATGCAGATATAAGGATTACCCGTCGTATATTGAGGGATATTAAGGAGAGAGGACGAACTGTAGATTCAGTCATTGATCAATATGTGTCTGTAGTACGCCCTATGCACAATCAATTTATTGAACCATCGAAACGTTATGCTGACATTATCATCCCTGAAGGGGGACGCAATCATGTTGCGATTGACCTAATGGTAACAAAAATTCAAACAATTCTTGAACAAAAGTCTATTTTGTAATACGATAGCATAGATAAATGTAAATGCAATCATTGTATAATATTCATATCTTTGGCATGACAATTTTAATGATACGTGATTAATTATCATTAAAATTGTCGTCTTTAAGATATTCGTAAATGGTAATTGTACATATGTAAGAATAATTCAAACTTTGATCGTTAATAACAAGAGGAGTGAAGGGAATGGCAGCTGAAAAAATATTTCCAATGACAGCAGCAGGTAAGGAAAAATTAGAGCAGGAATTAGAATATTTAAAATCAGTACGTCGTAAAGAGGTAGTTGAACGTATAAAAATTGCACGTAGTTTTGGTGACCTTTCTGAGAATTCAGAGTATGATTCTGCAAAGGAAGAACAAGCATTTGTTGAAGGTAGAATTACAACAATTGAAAATATGATTAGAAATGCCAAAATTATTGAAGAAGACTCCAGTAATTCAAATATGGTTTCTATCGGAAAATCCGTTACGTTTGTTGAACTACCGGATGGTGAAGAAGAAACATATACGATCGTAGGTAGTGCTGAAGCTGATCCATTTGAAGGGAAAATCTCAAATGACTCACCTATTGCAAAAAGTCTAATTGGTAAGCAAATAGGTGAAGAAGTACAAGTTCAAACGCCTGGTGGAGAAATGTTAGTGAAAATAGTATCCGTCCAATAGGTTTTAATCCGAAACACCTTGTCAAAACTGCTGATGAGGTGTTTTTTTTATGGATGTTAGAAAAAGAACAATAAATTTATCCGTTGGTGTAATTATTTTTATCATAGTCCTGATCATTAGACTTATACAAATCCAGCTTATTCAAACAGAAGAGTTTTCAAAGCACAATATCAATTTATTAGAAGCAAGTGTTTCACAACGCACTCAGCAGGTTGTAATTGACCAAGGACGTGGGAAGTTTGTTGATAAAAATAATGAACCACTAACATATGTTAATCAACCTAGTTTAATTTTATTTCCATTTCTTAAGAATATGGACTGGCCAGTCGAACAAGTTGCCCGTTTAATAAATGTGTCTCCAGAAAAGCTAAATGTGGCAGTAAAAACTGCAAACGAACCTATTGTATTTGAAGAGGGGAAGGCTTTTACCTTAACAGATACTCAAATGACAGAGATAAATGATTTGAAGATTCCAGGTGTTTTTGCTGTGAACCGGCAGAATGAAATGCCAGACAAAATTGCAGAACATTTAATTGGCTTAGTACGTGAATATGAGCATGCACCAGTAAATAGTGAAGAAGTCAACGGAACAAAATCGATTAATCTAAAAGGTGGTATTTCTGGTCTACAACAACAGTTTAATGAATTTGTCTTGCCTGAAGCAGAATCTAAGCTCCTGTATCATGTAGATGGAAAAAATGGACCGTTGTTTGGCTTAGAAGTAAAATATACTGAGCCAGCAAATCCTTTTTACCCTGTAACTATCAAAACGACGATTGACAAAGAAATTCAAATTGCAGCCGAAAAAATTGTGAACAAACACCAACTTAATGATGGTGGCCTCGTGTTAATTGACATAGCTACAAATGATGTGGTTGCAATGGTAAGCGTACCATCAATTAACCATTCAGACCCGTACGTGGATGATGCACTAGAAAATAGAATGTTAACAGTGCAAACCCCAGGTTCTGTGTTTAAACCAGTTATTGCTGCTGCAGCGATTGAACACAATTTATTGCAATCGAATCGCATATTTGATTGTGACTTGGATATGTATGGAGAGGGGAAATCACAGTATCTTTCTGGTATGTTAAACTTTGAAGAAAGCTTTGCTAATAGTTGTAATTATACATTTTCAGTATTAGCACAAGAGCTTATGGAATTAAACTCGCAAAGTATTGAAGAATATGCTACTAAACTGGGCTTAATAAATCCTGTAATTTGGAATGGCGATGTATTTCATTTTGAAGAATTTAACCAACTGCCATACGTAGGGACTGGAACGATTTGGGTTGAAGAATCTGATAAGACATCTCCGAAAGCTATTGCACAAACTGCAAATGGACAAAAAAATGTTAAAGTTACACCATTGGCTATTGCCAATATGATGGCTACAATCGCAAGAGGTGGTAAAGAGCTGCAAGTAAGAGTAGTCAGTGATATACTATATAAAAATGAAACAACACTATATTCATTTCCTATACAAACAGTTAAAGACAATCAACCCCTTTCACCCTATACAATTTTAAAATTACAGCAACTTCTTCGTACAGTTGTCTTGGAGGGAACAGGAAGGGCATTTCAAGGGAATTCATATGAGGTTGCTGGTAAATCAGGAACAGCTCAACTAGGTATTAAGAATGATGATGGTGAGGAATTACATAATAAATGGTTTGCGGGATATTTTCCTGTGCAAAATCCTAAATATGCACTTGTTGTAGTTGATTTAAAACAACAAGAAAACAATGCTGTGACAAATGATGTCTTCTATGAAATAATTGAAACAATATATGAAATTGAACAAGGTAGCTCATAGAATGGCAAAACTTATATAATAGCTACCTATCTAATGATACAATGAGACATATACATATAAGAGTGAGGAGGACTTTTTGTGAGGGGAAATATTGAAGATTTATATGAGGGACCTCGCTACGAAAGGAATAAAAAGCGTAAGAGAGGGAATTTATTATTAAATATTTTAATTGGAATAGTCATTTTGTTAATTGTTTTCTTTGGAGGAAAGCTACTATTTTCCAAAGGTAGTGATCCAGTTGCATCAGATAGTATTGAGCAACAAGATAATGGTAATGCAACTGTTGGAATAACGGAAGATGACGAATCTCAAGAAACTAACTCAACAATTGATGAAACTGATGATAATAATAACATAGAGAATAACGAGAATAATCTTGAAGAGAGCAATGAAGGTAGTATAGAAGAAAGCAACGAAGCCGTTTCTAACGAAGATGACAACAATACTTCTAACACTAACGAACAAATAGCCGAGGATAGTTCACCTGAACCAGTTACAGATTTAGATGAAACAACTGCTAGCGAAGATTCTAACATTATTAAAACAATAACTAGTGATTCATGGCAACCAGTCGGTACGGAGCAAGCAGATCATGTGGTGACCGTTTTTGACGAAGGCACAACAGACCGAGTTGAGATGGAAAAAACGATAAGTTATGCAACAGGAATTGCTAAAGAAGATTATACTTTGTGGTTTTTAGGGAATGACGGTCCCAATAAATCTCTTGCTACAATTGCTTCAAATGTAGACGCTAGCTTAATTTACAAAGTATATATGGAATGGGTAGACAATGAAGGCTGGAAGCCTACTAAAGTAGAGCAATTAAAAGAGAATGATAGTCCATATTACAAAAACACAGAGGAAGAATCGAGCGAGGAGTCCTCAGAAGATTAAGTATAAACCGCCATTTGCTACTTGCAAAGGCGGTTTATTTTAAATCAAGGATGATTTTCCCATTTTCGTTCTAATGTATAAAAGCACGTATACACCTAGCGTTGGTAGCACCTTTTCTACTTCAATTACTGAGCTCTCATAAAGCTCATCAGGTTGTCCATTTTAGTAAATAAACAATAAAGTTTATGAAAAGAGCTTAAATCAAAATAGTATATACTTAATTCATCAATGTATAAGTTTACTAAGCTTTCAGAGGTGAAGGTGGGTAAGAACAAAAAATGTATCTAATTGCTGCGTTTAAAGTGAACAACAGCACTAAAATATCTTCTACCGTCTTGATCAAACTGCATTTGATGAGAAATATGATGAAC
Source organism: Bacillus sp. SM2101 (assembly GCF_018588585.1). Taxonomy (NCBI): domain Bacteria; kingdom Bacillati; phylum Bacillota; class Bacilli; order Caryophanales; family Bacillaceae; genus Bacillus; species Bacillus sp. SM2101. Next base: position 405,248 of record NZ_JAEUFG010000001.1, on the reverse strand, counting down.
CTCTAATAATATAGCTTTATTCACTTCGATTTGTTCATTAACTTTTTTTTCTAATGTTGTTAAATCTTGCGCTTCAAAAAATTCAACCTTATCTTTGAGTATATCTAAAGAAAAATCCATTTGACTGACACCCTTCCACAATTGTATGTATCGTCCATTTTATCAAATTTGAGAGTGAACGAAAATATTATATTTGACTCTTTTACGATAATATTAACGATGATATACTTGCAAATTGCTAAGAAATAATTTCTATGATAAATTAGAAGCACTTAAATGAATTCGGGGTATAGAAATGTGTATAATAGGCTTTTTGACCTGAATTGATCTAAGTTTATATTAAGGAATTTAACCCCACTTCTATAGATGGGATATTTCAATCAGGTCGAGTAGAGTTTCCACCTGATTTCACTGATACTCAAGTCTTTCACTAGCAGTGGAGATAGATTATTGCAGTAAATGGTTTAGCTGTTGAATATGTTACAATATTGAGTGGAGTTTTAGTATATCCTCGTGACACGGAGAAATGGTATAAGGAATAAAGGAATATAGAAATGAGGGAAACCAAGATGAGAATAGGAATTATAGGTGCCATGGAAGAAGAGGTCATCATCTTAAGAGATAACATTAACAACGAACAAGTAAGTGTTATTGCTGGATGTGAATTCACTGAAGGTTCTTTACATGGAGTTGAAGTTGTATTACTGAAGTCAGGAATTGGCAAAGTAAATGCAGCAATGAGTACGTCAATTCTACTTGATCGCTTTGACGTTGACTATGTCATAAATACTGGCTCAGCTGGAGGACTATTGGAGTCATTAAACGTTGGGGATGTGGTGATCTCAACAGAAGTACGCCATCATGATGTAGATGTAACAGCTTTTGGTTATGAATATGGACAAGTTCCACAATTACCACCAGCTTTTCTAGCAGATAATAATCTTCTGAACGTAGCGGAAAAAGCAGCAGAGAACATTGAAAATATTCAAATCGTGAAAGGACTTATTGCTACTGGTGATTCTTTTATGAGTGACCCTAGCCGAGTAGCAATGGTACGAGATAAATTTTCCGATTTGTATGCAGTTGAGATGGAAGCGGCAGCGATTGCTCAAGTTTGTTACCAATTTGAGGTTCCTTTTGTAGTAATACGTTCTCTCTCAGACATAGCTGGTAAAGAATCAGATATCTCTTTCGAACAATTTTTACCAACAGCTGCTTTACATTCAGCCAATTTAGTTATGAATATGGTAGAAGGGCTTAAATAAACTCACAGAACTTCGCACTTATTACAAAAGACTCTTTTCGCAAACTTTGTTGCTTTTTGTTACGTAAATTTGAGTAACTGATGCGTATAGTATGATTCTTTAGAGAAGAAAAGGTGTCGTAGTGTATAGCTTTTATTACAAGGCTCTTTTCGTGAATTTTTTTATAGTTCCTAAAATAGATACTTACGCAAACTAATCATATCCGTGTTTATTCTTTTAGCACGAAAAACAACATTCTATACAAAAACAGCCTATTATTCTAAAGCAACAATTAATGCGAAAATATCATTCAGAAAAAAATTTTGAGGTGACAAAATAATTATGCGTGTTGTTCACAGCGTACATGACTTAATTGGTAATACCCCAATGATTGAGCTAACGCAATTTCCTTTACCAAAACAAGTAAAGCTTTATGCAAAACTTGAATATTACAATCCTGGTGGCAGTATTAAAGATCGGTTAGGTAAAGAGCTCATTGAAGAAGCTCTCCAGTCTGGTGCAATTAAACCTGGCGGTACGATCATTGAACCTACTGCAGGAAATACAGGCATCGGATTAGCATTAGCAGCACTAAGACATAAGCTGAAAGTAATTGTATGTATGCCTGAAAAATTTAGTATAGAAAAACAATTGCTAATGAAAGCGCTAGGTGCTGAAATTATACACACACCAACGAGTGAAGGTATGAGGGGAGCAATTTCAAAAGCTCAACAACTACTTAATGAGATTCCAAACTCGTACTGTCCTCAGCAATTTAACAACCCGGCAAATCCAATGACCTATTATAAAACCTTAGGACCTGAAATGTGGAGCCAACTAGATGGTGATATTGATATGTTTATTGCAGGAGCAGGAACGGGTGGAACATTTATGGGAACTGCGAAATATTTAAAAGAACAAAATAATTTGTTACAAACAGTCATCGTTGAACCCGAAGGATCTATTTTAAATGGTGGTGATATAGGCCCCCACAAGACAGAAGGAATCGGTATGGAATTTCTTCCAGATTATATGGATACAAAATATTTTGATCAAATTCATACAATATCTGATAATAATGCCTTTATGAGAGTAGAAGAACTAGCAAGAAAAGAAGGGCTTTTAGTTGGTAGTTCTTCAGGGGCAGCACTCCATGCAGCTCTTATTGAAGCAAGTCGGGCTAAGAAAAAAATGAACATCGTAACTATTTTTCCAGACAGTAGCGAACGTTATTTAAGTAAACAGATTTATGGAGGTTCGATATAAAATGAAACCAAAGACAAAATTAATCCATGGTGGCATTCCGAATGATCAACAAACAGGTGCTGTCTCTATTCCCATTTATCAAGTAAGCACATATAAGCAAGATGGGATAGGTGAGCATAAAGGATTTGAATACTCACGAACAGGTAATCCAACAAGACATGCTTTAGAGGAGCTCATTAAAGACCTTGAAGAAGGAACAGCAGGGTTTGCATTTAGCTCTGGAATGGCAGCAATTACAGCAGTGATGATGTTATTTAACAGCGGCGATCATGTCATTTTAACTGATGATGTATATGGTGGAACTTACCGTGTAATGACGAAAGTTTTAAACAAGCTAGGAATAGAATCAACTTTTATTGATACGAGTAATTTGTCAAATATCGAGACAGCAATCCGTTCAAATACGAAAGCAATATATATTGAAACACCTACAAATCCGTTGCTAAAAATTACTGATATTAGAGGAGCTTCTAAAGTCGCAAAGGAACATAACTTGTTAACAATCGTAGATAACACGTTCAGTACACCATATTGGCAAACACCTTTAAATCTTGGAGCAGATATCGTATTGCACAGTGCAACAAAATATATTGGTGGTCACAGCGATGTCGTTGCTGGTCTCGTTGTAGTCAATTCCAATCAATTAGCGGAAGACCTACATTTTGTTCAAAATTCTACAGGTGGCATATTAGGCCCTCAGGATTCATGGTTATTAATAAGAGGAATCAAAACGTTAGGAATACGAATGGAAGAGCACGAAGGAAATACTAAACAAATTATTGAATTTTTACAAAATCACCCAGGTGTAGAAAAGATATATTACCCTGGATTAAGTAGTCATCCGAATCATAATATAGCAAAAAAACAAGTTAGAGGCTATGGTGGTATGATTTCATTTGATGTTGGTAGTGAAGAAAAAGCAGAACAACTACTTAAGCAAGTTAAGTATTTTACATTGGCGGAAAGCCTTGGCGCAGTTGAAAGTTTAATTTCAGTTCCTGCAAAAATGACACATGCTTCGATACCAAAAGAACGTCGTGAAGAGCTAGGTATAACAGATGGTCTTGTCCGCATTTCAGTAGGACTTGAAGATGTGGAAGATTTAATCGCAGACTTAGCTAATGCACTTAAAGGATAAATAAAAAAAGGCGAAAGTATTTTCGCCTTTTTTTGTTCCAGTTAGACACCTATTCTCTATAGATTATGAGCCCATTCACAACAGCCATAGTGACGTTAATTTATTTTTGTGATTGGTTCCTACCTTATAATTGGTTAAAGTTACATTCATTTTGACCTACTAAGATATGTTAAAGTAGATTTATAGATACTTAGAAAAGTAGGTGACAAACTTAAAATGGATGAGAAGCAATTACGTAATTTGAAATTTAAAATTGTCGACTTTACAAGAATTGCATTTGTTTTAATTGCAATTAGTGTCTTTTTATATTTAGGTGTTGTTATTAATCAACATGTTCAGGAAGCGACTAATGTCAACTTATTAATGGCAATGACATATATTTTTTTATTTGTAGCGTATCTCTTATTTAACATGGTAATTAAGTATAAAAAAATAGTAAGTGATCTAGAATAAGAAAATTATTTTATTTTTTACAAAAAAGCCCTTTACAAAACATCATAAATTGGTTATACTTTCCTATGAAATAAACAAATTCTGATAAGGAGGTCGAATTTAATGTTAGGCAAATTATTTAAACTTATTAAATTAAATAGTATTTCTTACTACTCGACCGATGTCGGAATGCGGGTGTTTCAATAACTAACTAAGCATACACGCCACAGGTTGAATAGTATACCTGTGGCTTTTTATATAAATAGCATCTTTCCTTTTAATGCTTATTTATAAAATAATTTTGATTATTTTAACCACAGGTATAGAAAATTTACCTGTGGTTTTTTATCGTCAAATTGAACATAGTGTATGCAATGAACTTAAAGGAGGTGAAGCCATATGAAATTCAATATTTTGTCTATCACAATTACAATTAATAAACGAACGTATTCAATTGAAAAAGCTTATCGAGAAGAGCAAGTAAAAAAAATGATTGATGAAGAAAGAGAAAAGTCGTTTAGAGCTTACCCAATCATATAATAATCATTTCAAATAATTACAGGAGGGTGATAAAAATGATAATGAAAAATTTGTTGATCGTTAAGTTAATTGATAAGGAAAATTTTACGTAGTTACTAAACAAAGAACGATCATTACAAATTATAAATGTATTATCTTTTCATCATTACAGCTAAGTAGGATGACTCTTTACATTAGGCTGTTTTCGCATTGGTTGTTGCTTTTCGTTCTAATAGATAAGCACGTATAAACCGAGCTTTCGTAGCATCTTACATTGAAAACAGCCATTAGGTAAAAACGAACATATATATTCATTCAGGTAGGTTTTACTTTTTATTAGTAAAGCCTACTTTTTTTATTTGCTAGCTCTCTCACCTAGCCTGTCAAGACGTTATAACTGACTGAGAGAAAACAAAATATTTTTTCTTCAACAACGTTCCAATGCTTGTTGAGAGGAAACAGTTTGTTCCGTTTTTGTTAAATATACTTGAATCAATTATTTTTCCAAATGTACACAATTTGGCCTTTTTATAGACAATAGTTTGTCAATTATGGTTTATCAAACATTCAATAAAATATGGTAATGTTTAGTTGGAAAGGTACAATAAACCTATAGGTAGGCTTTTTTTCACAATTGTTATTATTCGTGAATGAAATATGGTTATACTTTTCTATCATCACCAAGCGGTAAATCAATATTTATCAAATTGCTCATTTTTTCACATGTGTCAATTTATTAAGTGGCTGACATACTAATTAGCCTTTTAATTTGTATGAAGAAGATATAAAAATGACAGAAGAGGAGGGGGAAGGTATGGTGAAAAAGCTTAAAGCGCTGGATAAAAAAGTCGTTATTTTAATTGGGCTATTTTTAGGAGTTGTTGTGGCAGTAGCAAGTGCTGAGACAATGCATTATACAGATAGTGCAGAATTTTGTTCGACTTGTCACCCTATGGATTCAGCCTATAGTAGCTTTGCAGACTCTACACATGCAAATATCGCCTGTAATAAGTGTCATGCTCCAACTGATAGCCTTGGAAGGAAAATACTATTTAAAGCGAAAGCTGGAACGCATGATATTTACATGAATACATTTGGGGCAGATAAGATTCCTGATGTTATTCATGCGAAAACAGCCACCATTGACGTTATTCAAGAAAACTGTAAAAGCTGTCACGAAGGAACACTAAATAATTTATCACATGATGCAAAAGAAAATTGCACGGATTGTCATAGGCAAATCCCTCATGGTAATGGCAACTTTAAGACAGATGAATGGTTTAAACCTGCGGATTATGACATTAATAATCGAAACGAATCTTTTGAGAAAGGGTGAGGAAAATGTATAGAAACATCAAAAGAATTATAGTTCCCACTGCTTTAGTAATTTTTTTAATCTCTATTATTGCTGCCTGTGGTTCAGATGAAGCGAAAGAAAGTATAACTGCTAAAAAGTTATACAATACGGGACTATCAGCTGACGAAATAAATAATGAAGCATTTGCTGATATTTTTCCGTTACAGTATGAAAGCTATAAGCGTAATGAAGAAATGTCTGATACGAAATACGGTGGATCAGTACCAACGTCAAAATTTGATCATACTAAAGAGCCTTATTTACCAATAATTTTTAATGGTTACGGATTTGCAAAGGAATATAATGAAGATCGTGGACACATTTACGCCATTGAAGATAATGTAAATATTGCTAGAATTACAGATAAGTCAATTGGTTCTTGTTTAACTTGTAAAAGTACTGCAGTTCCTATTTTGTTAGAGGAAGACGAGTTTGGAGACGGATACTGGTCGGCAAACTTTCGAAACGAGATTGTACCTCGTGCTGAAGAATTAGGACATTCTCCTATCGGTTGTTCAGATTGTCATGATCCCGAAACGATGGAATTACGTGTCACTCGTCCAATGTTTGCAACAGCTATGGAAGCAAGGGGAGTAGACATTTCAAACCCTACAAAAAATGAAATGCGTACGTATGTATGTGCACAATGTCACGTAGAGTACTATTTTGAACCAGAAAAGAAGGCAGTAACATTCCCATGGACAAATGGATTAAAGCCAGAAGAAATGTATGAATACTACGATACGATAGCAAAAGATTCTGGGTTTGCACAAGACTGGATTCATACTGTTTCAGGTGCACCAATGCTAAAAGCTCAGCATCCAGAATTCGAAATTTGGTCTGAAGGCCCTCATGGAATTGCTGAAGTTTCCTGTTCGGATTGCCATATGCCATACGAACGTTCAGACGGTAAGAAAAAGATTACTAGTCACCAATGGACTTCACCTTTAAAAACGGTTGAGCAATCATGTCGTACATGTCATGCAGACAAGACTGAGCAAGAGCTTATAGATCGGGTTGAAGGCATTCAAGATGCTCATATGGAAAACTTACACAAAGCCGAAGAAATATCCATTGATGCACATTACTATATTAATAAGATGATAACTACTGGTGCTCCTGAGTCTAAAATTGAAGAAGCACAACAACTTGTTCGTAAAGGACAGTGGTTATTTGATATTGTAGCTGCAGAAAATTCTGCTGGATTCCATGACCCTCAAGGTGCAATGGATAGTATGAAAAAATCTACTGAAGCATTAAATGAAGCTATTATTATTGCAACTGAAGAGTTAGTGAAACTTGATGTAAATATTGACGAACTAAAAGAAGAAATAGCAAAAGTGAAAAAAGCTGTTTATGATGAACCAGATGTCTTTAAAAAGAAAGACCATGTCATAAATGATTACTTTCCAAATCAACAACCACCAAAAAATTAAGCACTTACAGAACGATGATTAACAAACTAATTTTCACCGTACAATACGGCTATATTGTACGGTGCATTTTTGTTCATTTAAAAACTATATTTCCATTGTTTATAAGGTGGTAACAATTTCGTGCAAGGATATGTTTGACATTGTACAAATATCACACTAATTTGATCTAGATGTTTTATCAATAGTAGAAAAATGTTTTGATAAGAGCCTTCATAAGACAATGGTCTTAATATATATGTGAAATAAATCACAAGAATCGTGTTTATAATTAATATACTGTAAATTTTAAATTGAATCAAGCTGAATGGTTTATTTTTTAAATGGATTTCAGATAGCTGCTTCCATCTTTCAATACAGCTTTTCAGTAAAACGAAGTGGCTCGAATACACTAGCTAAGGAGCCAAAATGGTATTAAAGTAACCTTCACAAGACACGACTTTTGGGCCTAGTGGGATTACGGTATTGTCAAGGATTAGCGCCTAACCCGCAAGTCACCACTCCAATCATTGAAGGGTGAAGGTCATCTCTATATTATAGGAATCTGTCATTCGTCGGGTGATGATCCTTAGTGCGATTCTATGTTTCGGTAATGTCTGTAACATAAGTCACAATTTGGTATGAAGTTTTTGTGAACTAAAATATGGATGATTTTTGACAATAGGTTTACCAATATGTTGTAACCAAGCAATTTTTAATACAATCATATTAGAAATGAAAGAAATGGGAAATAAGGTGAAAAAAATGAAGACTCCTTATGTTAAAGAAAAATGTTTTCCAATATTCATTTTGGTACTAATGAGTATTCTCTTTCCTCCATCTATACTAGCATCTTACGACAACATATCTATAGAAGACATTACAATAATCGTTATGCCGGAATATACGAATCATCCTCATGCTAATAATGATGAACCAACTGTTCTTGTTGGTTATCATGGCACTATTGTAAATCAATCTTCTGAGTCAATTAGCCAAGGTATCGAACTAACATTACCTGTGAATAAGAAAAATTTTTTTATAGGGCTAGCAGCACATACCCTCGATGGAACAAAAGAATCACTTCAAGAAATTGAAGTACAAATGAAGAAGAATTCTAACAAAGTAACGATTATGCCAGACGAACCTATTGATCCAGGGCAAGGCTATAAATTTGTTATTGAATATTACTATCATGATATAAACCATACCGGGAATAAGAAAAATTTTACATATGAATACGTAGCTGACAATAATATGGACGCTATAAACATTATTTTCTTTGAACCATTAGGGGCAAGTGATTTTGCCATACAACCAACAACTGATCAGCATTCACAAGATACAATGGGGATTAACATGTATTTGTATGAGGTTATTCAATTAACAGCTGGGGAGAAGAAAGTATTTGATGTGTCTTATGAGAAGAAAGACAACGAAACGACAACTAGTAAAATTGATGAAATAGCACCAAATAACAACAATAGTGTCCTAATACAAACTAACTCATCAAATAATGGAGGGTTATCAACAAATACAATTATTGCAATCGTTGTCATTTCATTAATATTTTTATTCACAATCATGCTGTTAATTTTTCAGAAAAAGAAACACAAAGAACGTGAAAGCGAAATTAAAGCTACAAACCGACAACAAGATAAAAAGAAGTTAAGAAACATGTTGGCTAATGGTGAAATTGATGAACAAACGTATCGCAAAAAAATGAGTGAACTAAGTTGAGGGGTGAATGGAATGAACAAAAATAAAAAAGTATTGTTTGGTGGAAGTTTGATCATCATAGCTATTCTCACATTGCTCATAGCTGCTACACCAGGTTCAAGCGGTACAGAGTTGACACTTACACAACTTTTAGCAAATGAAGAGAAGTACAGCGATAAATTCGTCATGACCCAAGGATTATTAATTGAAGATTCAATTGATTGGAATGCAGATAATATAGAACTTCGCTTTACAGTACGAGACGAAGATGGTAATGAGCTTCCTATATTTTATCAAGGGGTGCGACCAGACAATTTTAGTGAAGATGTAACTGCAATTGTAGAGGGGTATATACAAGAGGATGGTGTGTTTTTTGCTGAGAAACTTCAAACTAAGTGTCCATCCAAATATGAAGACCAAGATAAAAGTGACTATGACCCAGAGCTTCATAAAAAGATAGAAAATGAGGAGTAAAGAAAGGTGATTAGCCATGTATTTAATTGGTAGTACAGCTGTTTATTTAGCATTAGTCATTTCAATCTATTCATTTATTATTCTCATATTAGGAATAAGAAAGCAAAACCAAAAGTTAATAAATAGTGGGAAGAATGGTGTGTTATCGATCTTTTTATTAACAAGTGTTTCAATGTTTGTCTTATTCTACGCTTTAGGTACAAGTCAATTTCAATTTAAGTATGTTTCTACGTATACAAGTAGCGATTTACCACTTATATATAAGCTTTCAGCATTATGGGCAGGTAATGCAGGTTCTTTATTATTATGGACATTTTTCTTAACGATGTACGCAACGATGGTTGTGTTTTCAAGAAAAATGAAAGGCAATCCAATGGTTCCTTATATTGGAACAATCATGCTTGGAAATATTATTTTCTTTTACTTCTTGTTAGCAACGACTACGAAACCTTTTGAACTGAATGATATTATTCCAGAGGTTGGGAAAGGTTTAAATCCAATGTTACAAGACCCAGGGATGATTTTACATCCAGTAACATTGTACTTAGGTTATGTAGGACTTTCTGTACCTTTTGCATTTGCTATCGCTGCTTTAATACTAAAGAATGTAGACGCTTTTTGGATTCGTATGACGAGACGTTGGACAATAGTAGCGTGGTTATTTTTAACTCTTGGCAATATAATCGGAGGTTATTGGGCTTATCTTGAGCTCGGATGGGGTGGCTATTGGGCATGGGACCCTGTTGAAAATGCATCCTTCATGCCTTGGTTAACTGTTACTGCTTTTTTACACTCGGTAATGATTCAAGAACGCAAGCAGATGTTGAAGATTTGGAATATTAGTTTGATTATTCTTTCATACGCATTAACATTATTTGGAACTTTCCTTGTAAGAAGTGGCGTCTTAACTTCAGTTCATGCTTTTGGAGATAGTAATTTAGGTACTTACTTTTTAATTTTTATGGCACTTGCAGTCTTATTTGCACTATATGTAATGATGAGTCGCTTTCATTTATTAAGACAAAACAGCGGACAGTTTGAGTCATTTTTATCAAAAGAAAGTAGTTTTTTAATCAATAATTTAATACTTGTTGGTGCGACATTTGCAGTATTTTGGGGAACAATTTTTCCACTCATTTCTGAGGCGGTTAAAGGAACGAAGGTTACGGTTGGTGTCCCTTTCTTTAATACAGTTATGTCACCTATCATGCTTGCATTAATGTTTGTTATGGCTATTTGCCCTTTAATCGCTTGGCAACGCTCAACTGTAAGAAATCTACGAAAAAACTTTTTAATTCCAGCAATTTTGAGCTTACTAGTTGCTATGTTACTAATACTTCTAGATATTAAAAAAGCTTATCCGATTATCGGCTTTGCTGTTGTTGCATTCATGATTTTTACTCATATTCTTGAAGTTAGTCGCGGGGTAAAGGCTAGAAAGTCAGTTACTGGAGAAAATGTCATTGTTGCACTTGGCCGTTTAATGTCACGTAATCGCAGACGGTACGGTGGCTATATCGTTCATATTGGGATAGCTCTAATGGCAGTAGGTATAATTGGTTCAAATAACTTCAATGTTGAAACAATGAAGACGCTAGCGATGGGAGAAAGTATTGAACTTGCAGAGTACACAATTACCTATGAGAACTTACAACAAAAGCGTGAAGGTATCAATGATGTAGTGTTTGCCACTCTAAAAATTAACAAAAACGGTCAAGATATAGGATATGCTGAAGCTGAGAAAATCTTTTATGGTTCATTCGAACAACCGTCTACTGAGGTAGCTCTTATTAGTAATTGGGACGAAGATCTTTATATTGTGTTAAGTGGTTGGGAGCAAGATTTAAGAGCTACATTTGTTATTCGGATTAATCCACTTGTAAAATGGATTTGGACGGGTGGCATGGTTGTTTTAATAGGCGCAATATTTGCTGTTTGGAGCGGAAAATACGGCAATATTACTCCGAGATATAAAGGGGTACAGCGACATGTATCTTAAGGGTTTGGGTAGAAAGGATGGGGAAATGATGAAGCGCTTATTCATTTTAACTGGGCTTCTTATACTTTTATTTTCTTCCGGTACCTATGCAGTAGAAGATGTTGATTATAGTTCGGCACAATTTCAGAGCATTGTTGCAATGCTTGCCATGGAAGGACATGCGGGGGATGATTTGGCTACTTGCCCTGTTAAGCAAGAATATTACGAAGAAGTTGCTCAAATGATGCAAGAAGGGATGAACAAGGAAGAGATCTTAAATTTCTACGTTGAGGAAATTGGCGAAGAGGCATTGTCAGCCCCACTTAAGCAAGGATTTAGCCTTTCTGCATGGATCACACCATTTATCGTATTGATTGTAGCTGGAGTGATTGTATTTACAGTTATTCGTAGTTGGATCAAAAAAAATAACAGTGCTCATTCAATAACAACTGATGAAGCTTTACGTGACGAGAACACCGATTCTGTTTTAAGAGAAATGATTGATAAAGAAAGAAAAAAGCTTTTCTAGGATGTGATTGATATGGATCTAGTCTCAATTATAACAGCCACATTATTAGTAGTAGTTTGTAGTTATTTAGTAATATCTCCACTGCTGTCAAAAAAGAATGTAACTTTTCATGAAAGCATGATAGATGAAGTAGATATCATAAAAAAAGAAGAAATATTTGCGACACTAAATGAACTCGAAATGGATTATAACATGAAAAAATTATCGACAGAGGATTATGAGAAATTAAAAAATAACTACGAAAAAATGCTTCTTCCTATTATGGCGGAGGAAACGTTAGTAGACGATGTTCATGTTGCTAATACAATAAAAAATATGCCTGAACAAGTTAAAAAGGATATAGAAAATGAAATAGCTAATGAACTTGATCAAACGAGAAAACAGCGGGGAGGGAAGTAAGGTGAAAAGCATTTTTATGATGAGTGCTGCAGTCACACAAACTTCTCCAAGCTTTCATAATCCAGGACATTTACGGATGTGGTTTGATTCACCGTTAAGACAATTTAACCCACATATATTATTAATTATTCTTGGTGTAATCATAATTGGAGGAGGGCTGTTTTTCATTTACTTTCGTCAAAAAGACCAGAATAGGCAAATTTCTTTGACCGAGGATAAAGAGGAGAAGATTTTTCAACAATTGCTTGGAAAGCGCGATGCAATTATGACGAAAATGATCGATTTAGAAGATGAACTGAAAGCAGGAAAAATATCTGAAGATAAGTTCCATGAACAGTTTAATGCTTATAAAGAATTGTTAATTCAAGTGAAATTTAATATAAAACAAATGACTGAATAGATTGGAGGGATCTGCGTGATAAAAACATCTTTGCTAACGAAAAAGATAGGTGAGAAAGCGATTCTACGTGGAGTCAATCTAACAGTAAAAGAAGGGGAAACGATCGCTTTACTAGGTCCCAACGGAGCAGGGAAAAGTACAGTATTAAAAATAATTAGTGGATTGCTGGAGGCGACATCTGGTGATGTTTTGATAAATAATATGAAGCTAAAAGCGAACGAAGAGGTTATTAAGAAAACAATTGGATTCTTATCACATAGCAGTTACTTATATGATCACTTTTCACCGATTGAGAATCTAGTTTATTACGGAAAGCTCTATGATGTAGAAGATATTGAGGTAAGAGCAAAAGAACTCATTTCTATGGTAGGTTTAAGCTTATTTATGCATGAGCCTGTTCGCTCATTTTCAAGAGGAATGCTACAAAGAATTGCGATTGCTAGAGCGATTATTCATTCACCTAGTATTCTACTTCTAGATGAACCACATACTGGGTTAGATCAACGGGCAGTTTCAATTTTAAATAATGTTATTTTGCAATTGAAGCAGGAAGGTACAACTATAATTATGGTTACACATGATTTCCATCAACTCATTGAAACATGTGATAAAGCAATCGTGATGAAACAAGGATTGTTAATTGATGATTTTGCTATTTCAGGTGAAAAAAACGTGAAAGATATCAAAGAAATGTATGCAGGACTGGTGAGTTAACATGATTAAACTATTTAAATCTGCATGGATTATCGCTTGGAAAGATCTATATTCTGAGTGGAAAACAAAACAACTATTAAGTACTATGTTAATCTTTTCAGGGCTTGTTATTGTGACTTTTAGCTTTGCATTTGACCCTACGAGTAATGCTGTCAAAGCAGTGGTACCTGGAATGGTATGGGTCATTACTATCTTTGCTGGAATATTAGGGTTGAACCGCTCATTTTTAGCTGAAAAAAATCAAGATAGCTTACATGGAATGATTGTCGCACCTATTGATCCTTCAAGTATTTATTTTGGCAAAATGCTCGCTAATTTCATTTTTGTACTATTAGTTCAATTGATTTCTATACCATTATTATTTATCTTATTTGATTTTCGCTTACTGGGAAACGTTCCCTTATTTTTAGCAGTTATCTTTTTAGGAACTTTTGGTTTTATAAGCATTGGTACATTTTTAGCTGCATTAACTGCTAATTCAAGGAGTAGTGAAATGCTATTACCAATTGTCTTATTTCCTATAGTTAGTCCGATTATTATTGCAGCTGTGCAGGCAACAAAAATATTGCTAGTTAATCTTGAGAATTTATCAAGTGCTATATCGTGGATGCAATTGATGATTGGGTATGATCTTGTGTTTTTTGTTATTTGTTTCTTATTATTTGAATATGTGATGGAGGTGTGAAAAATGACAAAGAATAATGTGGTTTGGCAATCAGAATCAAAACTTCATAAGATACTTCTTTGGTTAACAATTCCAATAGGTGTAGTAACAATGTTTTTAATATTTATATGGTCTCCAGTCGAAGTTACGATGGGCGTAGTACAAAAAATATTTTATTTTCACGTAGGTTCAGCTTGGGTTGCGTTTTTGGCTTTTGGAGTCGTGTTTGTTTATAGTATTTTATACCTTATAAAAAGGAAGAGAATTTATGATATCATTGCAGGAATTTCGGCTGAAATTGGTGTTGTTTTTACAACTATCGTCTTAACAACTGGACCTATTTGGGGACGAAGTGCATGGAATACATGGTGGACTTGGGAGCCTAGATTAACAACGACATTGATTTTATGGTTTATTTATGTATCTTATATTATGGTTCGTCGTATGGACGGAGCATGGGAAAAGAAAGCAAGATTAGCCTCAGTATTTGGAATTATTGGTTTTATTGATGTTCCAATCGTATTTATGGCAATACGTTGGTGGAACTCAAAGCTTCATCCAATCGTGTTTGGTGATGGTCCGACACAACAAGGAGGCGGAATTGAGCCTGAAATGTTATTCACATTGTTATTTACGCTAGGTTTTATTACTTTGTTGTATATTGTTTTACTCCAAAAAGGTATTTATATAGAAAAAGCAAAAATTGTGATCGCTCAAAATAAGAAAGCTATTCAAGAGAAGTTAATGAATAAAATTTCGTAAAAGTTAGTAACGAAAAATACCGTAGCATATGTAGGTTTACAGAATCCAAATTCACTAGACCTTAATTAACTATTTGCAGGGGAGATTATTTCCTGTCTGGTATAGGATAGGCGACTAAGGAAAGTACTTTCATAGCTAAAGGTGCTATGCGTACGATGGAATAGTAAATAAACAATAAAGAGGAGGAACTGAAAATGGGGTATTTATTTAGTGCATACACAATTGCATGGGTCTTAATTGCTGGATATGTAGTTATGCTTGGGAAACGGCAAAGAAAACTAGAAAAAGAATTAGATTATATACAAGAGTTAGAGAAGCAATAAGCTCGTTCTAGTAAACTTCAATATTAGTATTGAATTAACAGTACACGTCCTTTTTGATTGTGCTGTTAACTGTATTCATCAACTGGTAGAACGTAACTCTTAATGATGATAAATCCAGTTTAGAGGATGATTTGTATGAACAAAAGAAGAATGATTCAAATCATAGTACTATGCTTGGTGGCAGCCATATTTTTCTTTTTAGCTTCAGGAATACAAGGAGTCAAAGGAGTTAAGGTTGGTGACTCAGCTTATGATTTCACACTAGAGGATTTAGATGGAGATACTCATACTTTATCTGACTATCAGGGGCAATTCGTTGTATTAAATTTTTTCGCTACATGGTGTAAGCCGTGTGTAGATGAAGAACCTGAACTCGAAGCCTTTCATCAACAATATGGAGATAAGTATAAGCTTCTTATTATCGACCGTGGAGAACCTAAAAGTCGTGTTGAAAAATTTATAACAAAACATAATTCAACAACACTGTATTTATTTGATACAGATGATAATGTCTCAAAAAATTATTTAGTAGTTGGCCAACCTGAAACTTTTATCATTGACCCAAGCGGCATTATCCGAGAAAAAATAGTTGGTCCAACGACAGCAGAAACTTTAGCAGGGAAAATTAGTTTGTTAAAATTAAATGGAAAATAAGCCACAGCCAAATTGCTGTGGCTCATCTATTGTAGGGCATCAACACGTATTCAACTGGTTGTTCCTTATAACTTTTCTATTAACAAATAGCAATCAATTTTTAATTTTGTAAAATTTATCAATAAAGTTTACGAAAAGATCTTGCTATTCATTCGTTAAACTATTTTGCAGCCTTTGTTAACTGTGGGATTTACACATTATATTGCCAAATCAAAATGACTAGCTAACTAAACCAATGTATCGAAAAGCTGATAACAAACAAAAATATCCAATAGTGTAAAAAATATCTTTACAATTATTTACGTATGAGATATGATGAATTTGTATAAAATATACTCAACGTTGATTAAACAATATAAAAAAATCTTATTTTTTTGCTGCTATACTCAATGTTGAGTAAACAATGAAAGAGGTGTGTAATATGTCAACAACTTTAATAAGAGTTAATGAACTTTCTAAGTTGTACAATGAAAGACCAGTTGTTAATAAGGTTTCATTTGAAGTGAAAGACCATGAAGTTCTTGCGATTATTGGGCCGAATGGAGCGGGGAAATCGACAACATTGGAAATGGTGTTAGGTCTTCGTAAGCCTAGTGAAGGTATGATTCAATTTTGGCGGGAAGATTATATGAATGGTATTGGGGTACAGCTGCAAGTAACTTCCTTCTTCCCAGGTTTAAGTGCACTAGAAAATCTTAGGTTGTTTGCTGCATTTTATAAAAAATCACTTCCCCGAGAGGAAGCAACACAGTTGTTAAAACAATGTGGACTTAATGAGGTTGCAAACGTAGATGCATTAAAATTATCGGGAGGTCAACAAAAGCGACTATCAATTGCCATTTCATTAGTACACAATCCTGTAGTAGTATTTCTAGACGAACCAACAGCAGCTCTTGATCCTCAAGCTCGTCGTGACATCCATAAAATTGTGAGACAGCTTAAAGATAAAGGGACCTCGGTAGTTATTACAACTCATGATATGGATGAAGTAATGAAAATTGCTAACCGTGTCCTTATAATGAGAGATGGTGTAATAGTAGAAGCTGGGACACCTAAGGAACTCTGTGAGAAGTATGGGTATGTAAGTTTAGAGGAAGTATATTTGCATGTAACGAATGGGGGTATTGTAAAATGATTATTAGAGCAATATTTATTACAACTATTAGGGATAAAATATCGTTGTTTTATGCAACAGTTTTCCCAATCATATTAATGATAGGAGTTGGCATATTTGTTAATTCAGTATCATATTATCCGCAGCTCGTTACTGCTGTTCTTGCAATTAGCACTCTTTTTTGGGGTGTCCAAGGAACTGCGTTTCAAGTGTTCGGACAACGAAATAAAGGTGTCTATAAAATGCTAAAGGTGACACCTTATAAAACACTGTATTTTATCATAATGAATGCTTTTGTTAGAGCTTTATTAGGTATTGCTATAAACTTACTCGTTCTAATTGTTGGAGTCATTTATTTTGATTTACAAATCTCTATTTTAGGTACTATACAATTAATCGGGGTATTAGCAATAGGAACGAGTTGTTTTTCTTGTTTAGGCATATTCATTTCTAATTTAGCAAAGAATGAGGGACAGATTAATATGCTTGCTAACCTCATTCAAATACCTATGGTATTTTGTAGCCAAGCATTTTATAGCCTTGAAAAAGCACCTAGTTGGATTAAGGTTATCGGAGAAATACTCCCATTTGAGTATTTTGCCAGATTGATATTAGGTTCCCTATTTACAAGTATAAATGATATGGTAGTCTCGCTGATAATCCTTGTATTCTTTACACTTGGATTTCTCTTTTTAGGAGTTACTACATTTAAGTGGGAAGTTGATCAGCCAGTGTTTTCAGTCTTGAAGGGTAACAGAGTTGTAAAGAAAACAAATAATTAAAAGTCGGTATTAAGTATGGTACGCATGTATATTATTATATAGCAAAATGAGTCATAGGCGCGAGCTACTTAACCATGATACTGGAGTTAATCCAACCCTTATATGTGGTTTAGTGCTTAAATGTTAGATGCTGTAGCAGGAGCCCAATGCATTTCTAAGGACTAGCATCACCCTATTAGATCGTTTTCTTCATTCACCCTTCATCCAATAACCAAGGTACGTCTACATTTCTTGCAACCATTATGGTCTTTACTCCACAATAATAGTAGTGATATAGTAATGATAATTTAATCAACGTTGTTTAATTAGATTTGAGGTGTGAAAATGACGCGTTTAATGGTATTAGGAATTTTAAGAATGAAGCCAATGTCAGGCTACGAAATTCAGCAAGTCTTACAAATATCCCAGACAGATGCTTGGGCAGGTGTGTTACCAGGATCGATTTATCACGCGTTAAAGAAGATGGAAAAGGAAGAACTCGTTGAAATTGCTTCGCTTGAGCAAACTGGTAACCGAACAAAAGCCATATATAAGATTACCGACAAAGGGCATAATGAATTTCAAAGTTTATTAATCGAATCGTTTGCTACGTCATCAGTTATTTTACCTACTACGTTGTATACGGGGTTAATATTTGCTGAGTCTAGTGCAAGCAAACAAGTCATTCGGGCAATTGATGAGCAAAAAGAGTTATTAACAAAGCAACTTTCAGCTTTAAGAGAAGGAGAAGAACATAAGGAGAAAGCAATGGGTGAACTATCTCCGATTACTAAAGCCACATTTGAAAGTATTTATTCTCAGTACGAATTACAACTAGCATTTTTAGATAAAATACAAAACATTTTACAACATGATGTAGAAAAATAAATGAGAATAAAAAAATTTATGGAATAAATAACCTTGAAATATTTCTAAACTTTATTTATAATTTGTAAAAATAATTCATTCGTTGAAGAAGACAGTAATTTTGAATATACGTGTAGCGAGTTAGGGATGGTGAAAGCCTAATCGATTATTCATAATGAAACGTACTTCGGAGAAGCAGTCCGAAAAAGTATTAGCGTTATTTTTATTTAAATAACCTTGTACAAGTAGGGTATGCCGGTTAATCAACCGTTATCAATGACATTAAGATGGTTCAATTTGAACAATTAGAGTGGTACCGCGGGGAAAATCTCGTCTCTTTTAAGAGGCGGGATTTTTTTAGTTTTATCAGAAGGGGTGTACCAAATAAAAAAGGTAATTCATATTTTTCCTGCTATTAAAAATCAAGCTACAAGAGTTCCGGAAAGAATATGATCTGCTCTAGTTACATAGTTAACCACACATTACTGTAGGTATACCCTTTTGAAACACGATTTCACATTCCCTAGTATGGACAGTAGACATAGAGACTTGGACAGTAAACGTACTGATGAAAATAACAGGTAGGAGATGAAGAAAATGAATTATTCAGAAATATATGCTAAGGAAATTTCACAAGTTTTAAAGGATGTTATAACTTATGAAGAGACGTTACAGATAATTGAAAGACCAAAGTTTCATACTCAGGGTGATATTGCTTTTCCGTGCTTTTCCTTAGCCAAAAAGTTTCGAAAATCTCCAAATCATATTGCTAAAGAAATAGCTGAACAGGTTAGCCACACATTATTTGATAAAGTTGTAGCTGATGGTCCATATGTAAATGTTTTTTTGAATAAAAAGGAAGTTAGTAAAGAAGTAATGGCTATAATCCTAAAGCAAGGTAATCATTTTGGAACTTTAAATATTGGAAATGGTGAAAATGTAGTTATTGATTTTTCATCCCCAAATATCGCTAAGCCATTTTCTATGGGACATTTAAGATCAACAGTTATAGGAAATTCACTGGCACTTATAGCAGAAAAATGTGGATTTCAATCCATTAAAGTTAATCATTTAGGGGATTGGGGTACACAATTTGGTAAATTAATAGTTGCTTATAAACACTGGGGAAATGAAGAGAAAGTAAAAGAGAATCCAATTAAACAGTTATTGGAATTGTACGTCAAATTTCATGATGAGGCTGAAAAAGATAAACACTTGGAAGATGAAGCAAGATTGTGGTTCAAGAAACTTGAAGATGGAGATGAACATGCAATCGAACTATGGAATTGGTTTCGTGATGAATCACTTAAAGAATTTTCGAGTATTTATAATTTACTAGGTATCAAGTTTGATTCTTATCATGGCGAAGCTTTTTACAATGATAAAATGGAAGAAACGCTGAACTTACTTGTGAAGTCTGGGTTACTTTCCGAATCAGAAGGTGCAGATGTTGTTGATCTAAGTGAGTATAATTATCCACCGTGTTTAATCAAAAAATCTGACGGTGCAACTCTATATGCAACGAGAGATTTAACAGCTGCTATATATAGAAAAGAAACGTATCAGTTTAGCAAGGCATTGTATGTTGTTGGCCATGAACAAAGTCTGCATTTTAATCAAGTCTTTGCTGTTTTAAAAAAGCTAGGTTTTACATGGTCGAACAATCTCGTTCACATTCCATTTGGCTTTATTTTAAAAGACGGTAAGAAGATGTCGACGAGAAAAGGAAAAGTTGTTCTACTTGAGGAGGTTATAAACGAAACAATCAGTCTAGCTAAACACAGTATAGAAATGAAAAACCCAAAACTAATAAATAAAGACAAAGTAGCTAAAATGGTTGCTATCGGTTCACTTATTTTTCACGATTTAAAAAATGAACGATTAAATAATGTAGAATTCTCAATGGAAGAGATGTTAAAGTTTGAAGGGGAGACAGGACCTTACGTCCAATACACTCATGCAAGAGCTAACTCTTTGTTAAGAAAATCGGGACAAGAACAGGTACACAATATAGAAGGTTTAGCTGATGAACTTAGTTGGTCAGTCATTAAATTGTTAATAGACTTTCCAAATGTAATTAAGAGAAGCTATGAAAAATTTGAACCATCCCAAATTGCAAAATACCTAATTGACCTAGCACAAGAATTTAATAAATATTACGGTAATGTGAAGGTGTTAGTCAAAGATAGCGAGCTGATATCTCGACTTGGACTAGTAACTTCAGTAATGGTCGTTTTACAAGAAGGCTTAAGATTGTTGGGAATTGAAGCTCCAGAGGAAATGTAATTGATTGTAGAACTATTACTCGGTAATTAAAATATGACTGTTTTGCATTTTATGGTTATGCAGTTTACAACTTGAATTCGCGGCTCGACAGTCGATAATAACATATAGATTGATTGTTTTCACATCGATTGTTGTTTTTCGTACTAGGAAATGCACTCCGTATACAACTATCATTTGTGGCATTTTTTTTTCTATACAACGATGAGAATAGCTTTAATTCCCTTTTGTTAGAATTTCATAAGTATACGAGAAAAGCCTATGAATTAAATAGCAGAAGAGTGTTCGACATGAGCCTTTCGAAACTAACAGATTATTGGCGGGTAAATACGATCAGGAAGAGTGAGCACAAAGCTATAGGTTTCATGCTTCCCCTTTCTACTAGCTGTATTAGTATTATTGTATTTAACAAGAATGCTGAAAAAATCAGTAACAGAACTTTCACAGTTACTAAATTTATTAAAGTTAAATATGTGGTAAATTGAATATAGAGATATTGGGTCATTCTTTTACAAAGGGGAGTGAGCGTATGTTTGCAATCGTAATGGGCATAACGATTACCGTTGTTGTCGGCATAGTAATTGGTACTGAAATTAGTGAAGAAATTTAATTATAAAAAAGAATTAGGTGGTCACACCTAATTCTTTTTTTATAATGGAAATCGGTCATAAGGCTAAAAATCGATTTCATCATTTCTTAATCGTATATGTTTTGCTTCGGCTTACGTACTAAACTCATAATCCCTGCAATTAAGAACAGTAGAGCGATTGGCCATGCAAATAACACAGTCATTAAGGCGACTAATAATGCAGCAATAATTAATAAAGTCCCAGCAAGCTTTGGCTTATTATTTCCTTTTAAACAAAAGGCTGCAATGATACTTAATACTAAACCAACCATACCGGCAGCTACAACAATCCATCCAGTATTACCTATAATTTCCATCAAGTCTGCGATATTGAATGTAGCAAGCTGAGGGTCAGTAGCAAATTGTGCCTCTAACTCCTGTAAAAATGCTTCATTGGTCATTAAATAAGTAAATGCCCCTCCTATAATTGCTAAAAAGCCACTAAGTACGGCTCCGATTATACTTAAAACTATTTCTCCGGTTCGCTTCACTAGTAGGTTCCCCCTTATTGGTATCACTTTATAAATACGAGCATATTTACGTAAAGTTTCAGTTAACTATAACACTTTTTCATATATTTATAAATTATAACCTCTACAGTATAAATATTGATATGTGTTATCACTTTTAAAAGCATGACAAGTTCATGTGGTAAAATAAATAGTAAGGATGAACATTTTCATAGGGAGGCCGCATATAAATGATATTAGTAAGCGCTTGTTTAGCAGGAAATGAGTGTCGTTATGATGGAAATCATAGTTTACATCATGTAATAAAAGATTTAGTTGTTAAGAAAAAGGCTGTAGCGGTATGTCCAGAAGTGTTAGGAGGCTTAGCTACTCCTAGGGAACCAGCTGAAATTGTCGGTGGCTGTGGCAAAGATGTTCTTAGTGGAGATGCAAAAGTACTATCAATTTCAGGACAGGATGTTACTGAACAATTTATAAAGGGTGCTTACGATACGTTAAAAATCGCTAAACAATATAAAGCATCTACTGTAGTCTTGAAGGAAAATAGCCCTTCTTGTGGTTCCACACACATTTACAATGGGGATTTTAATGGGATGAAAATAGCTGGTAACGGAGTTACAGCTGCATTGTTGGAGAGCCATGGATTCAAAGTCGTCTCAGAAAATAACTTCGGTGAACTACTCAATCAGTAATTAAAACTTGCTTTAGAAATGTAGCTTAGTATATCAAACCATGATTGTAGGTGCTTTTTTCGAAATTTTTTTGCTAATTGTGCTAATTTAGAACGGCTCGAGGGATGATACAGCTATTATCGTTATTAAAGATGAAATATATCCTGAATGCTTGCTTATATCATAGTGTTCAACGCCACAACAACCTTTTTAGATATATAAATGTAACAAAATGGTTCGAAAATTCGTCTATGCTTTTAATAGACTGTTTTCTAATAGCTCGTTGTTTTTTAGGCTGTTTTCGCATTGACTGTTGTTTTTAGTTCTTAGATATAGACACGTATACTTATTGCGTGCGTGGTCTCCTTACTTCTCAAAAATCTATAAATCATATCAAATACACCATTTACTCAAATAAATGTAAAAAAAGCTACAAAGTATATGAAAATAGCCCTTTCTTAAATAGTAAAAAAACACCAACAACTAGATTTTGGTTTACTTTCTTTAAAACGATGTAAACCTAACACCACTACTTCATCATAGAATTTTTTATTTAGCTAACAACAGAGTTTACGAGATAGTCTATCAATAACAGGTGAGGGTGGTAGTCTTGAAGCATATATTTAAAAAGCTTTGTATGGTTGTTTTTATCAATTTACTATTATTTGGTTGTAGCTCGTACAATGAAGGTAAAGCAAGTTTATCAAATGAAAATACAGCTGAAATAGCAATGGACTTAACCACATCAGAAGAATCTGCACCAAACGAAACAGAGATAACAAATAATCCAAACCAAGACAGAATGGTTATTTATCAAGCTAATATAAGGATGGAAGTGGAGGATTATGAACGAACGTTTAAGCAAATTCAAATTGATGCTGAAGCTATCGGGGGTTATATCGTTCAATCAAATGTGTATAACGAACATAAAGAACAGCTTGAAGGTGCAGTAGTATTACGGATTCCTCAAAATAACTTTTACTCATTTCTAGATAAACTTGAACAATTAAGCGTGAAAGTTTATTCAAAAAATATCTCTGGCGAAGATGTGACAGAAGAATATGTCGATTTACAATCAAGATTAAAGTCAAAAAGGATTGTAGAGGATAGATTATTACAATTTTTAAAAGATGCCAAGGAGACAAAAGATGTACTTGCCATCTCACAAGACTTAGAGAGAGTTCAAGAGGAAATCGAGCATCTTGTTGGTAGAATTAAATATTTAGATAACCAAACTAGTCTATCGACAGTAACTGTGTCAATGATTGAAAACAAAGTCGTTATAGCTAATATTGATAACGACGGGTTAAACACTTGGGATAAAGTAAAAAAAGAATTTGTAGAAAGTATTAATGGACTGATCAGTTTTGCCTCTACAATGCTTGTGCTTATTATTGGTTACTCTCCAATATGGCTCTTGATCATTACTATATTAATGGGTGTTTTTTATATAGGGAAGATATTCAAAAATAGAAAACTTCAAAAAGATAAACAAAAATAATCACAGTTGCAAAGACAACGAAAATATTACTCTATAGTTGTATGCTTGTCGTAGGTGTAATAAATTTCGTTGTTTTATTTTCTCCCTCTTTCTTTTTCAGCTCGATAAAATTCATGGAACATTTTCATTAATGCTCTTTTTTCAATGCGAGAAACATAGCTTCGAGATATACCTAATTCTTTTGCAATTTCCCGTTGAGTTTTTTCTTTTTTTAGATCTAGACCAAACCGTCCAATAATGACTTCCCTTTCTCGTTCATCCAGTATATCGATATATTCTTTAATCTTTTCTAACTCCATATTTAATTGAATCGTTTCAATCACGTCTTCAGCTTCTGATTTTAATACATCAATCAAGCTAATCTCATTTCCTTCTTTATCTTGCCCAATTGGATCATGAAGTGAGACATCTTTTTTAGTTTTTTTCAAAGCTCTTAAATGCATAAGTATCTCGTTTTCAATACATCTAGCTGCATATGTCGCAAGTTTTGTTCCTTTTCCTGAAGAGTAACTCTCGATTGCTTTAATTAAACCTATCGTACCGATGGAAATTAAATCTTCTGCATCTTCACCAGTGTTTTCAAATTTTTTCACAATATGTGCAACTAAACGTAAGTTATGTTCAATTAATATGTTTCTTGCATGTTCGTCACCATTCGCCATGAGCTGTAAATATTTTTTTTCTTCAGAGGGAGACAACGGTTGTGGAAAGGCATTGTTTTTTACATGTGATACTAAAAAAACTAACTCCTTTATGAAATAACCTAATGCAGATAAAATTTCTGTCACCCAATCACCTCCACATTCATTCTCTAGGCAAAAGCCTATTAATAATTCTTATGAGCGTGATGTGGATTTTGTGTCTGTCCCAGCAAAAAAGGCAATTTAAACAATTATAAATGCTATTAGTAGCGAATTAAGTTATTTGAATTTTTTTATAGAATAAAATAATATGAAGATATAATAATTTTATAGAGGAGAGGTATGTCAGAATGAATAATGCTTATTTAGATACATGGGACTTAGAGTCTATTTTTAAAGGTGGAAGTGATTCTGAGGACTTACAAAATTATATTGAACAAATTGAAATAAATATGAAGGAGTTTCAAAATGCTGTACAGACATTTGAATCTCCTAGCAGTGGGAATGATGTAGAAGGTTTACATAATCTTATTCATCTCTTTCAATCAGTTGCAAAGAAAATTAGACAGACGGGTGCATTTGTAAGCTGTCTTCAGGCACAAGATACTTCTGATGTGAAAGCTAACATATTACGTGGTGAAATTACCCAATTGAATGCAGCTTTTGCAACGATTACTACACACTTTGATGAACATCTTGTGTCAATAAGTGATGAAGTGTGGGGTCAATTACTATTAGATCCATTATTAGCAGAACTGTCATATGTATTAACTGAACGCAGGAAACGTGCAAGTGAAAAGCTACCCATTGAACAAGAAGAGCTTATAAATTCTTTATCTGTTGACGGTTATCACTCTTGGGGACAAATGTATAATTTAGCTGTTGGTAAGATGAAAATCCCATTTGAAGTAGATGGAAAACTCCAAAATTTATCAATAGGTCAAGCTGCCAATCAATTTTCAAGTAAGGATAAAGATACAAGGGAGAGCATGTTTGAAAAATGGGAGCAAGCTTGGGGAGAGCAAGCTGATTTTTATAGCGAAATATTAAACCATTTAGGAGGTTTTCGCTTACAAGTCTACAACAAAAGAGGTTGGGATGATGTCTTAAAAGAACCGCTTGACATTAATCGTATGAGCAAACAAACATTGGATACGATGTGGTCAGTTATTACAGATCTTAAGCAACCATTTGTCGACTATTTAAATAGAAAAGCAAAACTGTTAAATGTAGAAAAACTAAGCTGGAGTGATTTGGACGCACCTGTTGGTAAAACTGACTCAACAGTTACTTATCAAGAAGGTGCAGAGTTCATCATAAAACAATTTGGCTTATTTGGGGAACAAATTACTGATTTTACACAAAAAGCATTTAATAATAGATGGATTGAAGCAGAAGATCGATCAGGAAAA
The DNA here is from genome assembly GCF_018588585.1 of Bacillus sp. SM2101. Taxonomy (NCBI): domain Bacteria; kingdom Bacillati; phylum Bacillota; class Bacilli; order Caryophanales; family Bacillaceae; genus Bacillus; species Bacillus sp. SM2101. Next base: position 378,916 of record NZ_JAEUFG010000001.1, on the reverse strand, counting down.
CGACCAGGTGGCTTTTGCACAAGTTTTCCTGATAGTGATGAATCTCGTATTTTTATGACTTTCTCTGGTACACCATCAAATGTATCAACTTTGGCACACGAGCTAGGACATGCTTTCCATCAACATGCGATGGGTGATGTACATCCACTAAATCAAAGTTATGCAATGAATGTTGCTGAGACAGCATCAACCTTTGCTGAAATGATTGTGGCAGATGCAGCAGTGCAGCAGGCAAATTCAAAGGAAGAAAAGATTGCTTTACTTGAGGATAAAATTCAGCGAAGTGTAGCCTTTTATATGAATATACATGCTAGATTTATGTTTGAAACTGCGTTTTACGAAGAGCGTAAAAAGGGTATGGTTAGTACAAAACGACTAAATGAACTAATGCTTCAAGCACAAAAAGAAGCTTATTGTGACTCATTAGAGCAATATCATCCGCATTTTTGGGCTTCTAAGCTACATTTTTATATTACAGGAGTGCCATTTTATAACTTTCCATATACATTTGGTTATTTATTTTCACTTGGAATTTATAAAAAGTCTCAAGAAGAAGGTAAACAATTTGAAGAAAAGTATATCGCTCTTTTACAAGATACAGCAAGGATGACTGTTGAAGAGTTGGCACATAAACACTTAGGAATTGATTTGACACAAAGAGATTTTTGGGAGCAAGCAGTAAAACTCTCTATTGAAGATGTCAAGCAATTTATGGAATTAACTGAATAACATAGGGGTTTTGTTGAAGTTCAGCGTGTTGAAATTGAGGTGCAGAACGAGAAAACACAATCATTTCTCATCGTAATCGCAATTAATCACCAAGCGAATTCTTATCAACAAAGAGCTTAGGGGAAACCCCTAAGCTCTTTGTTTTCTTCATCTAAATACTAATATGAATTAAAAAGGAACCTAAATTTCTTGAATCATCTCTACTCTGTTTCCGAACGGATCTCTAAATTCAAAACGCTCAAAATTTGGAATAGGTACTCCTTCAATGATCTGAATGTTATATTGTTCTAACACGTTTCGCCAATAAGATATATTCTCTACCTGATAAGCTAAATGAGCCTTTGTTGATAAGCGGTCAAAACCATCTTCTATACCTATATGTACATCTCTATCTCCTACTGTTACCCAAAACCCTCCACGTCCTTTTAACGATTCAGGCTTTTCTTTCTCAGGTAAACAAAGAATCCCGCAATAAAAGTTTTTTCCCTCTTCTTCAGCCCCTTTTGGAATCGTTATCTGAGCGTGATGTAAACCAAGGATCATAAAACCCACTCCCATTATTAATAAAAATTTATATATTTTCTACAACTTTATAATCTTAGAAGTTGCTAAATTCTCTTTTATTTTATAAATCTATATACGATAAGTAAAATATTTGTTATTTATGATGTTTGATAAGTATTACTTATTGTTGTCATGATTTTCTTCAAACCATTCTAATGTTTTTACTTCTATGTCTTTAACATTATCGATGGTTACTGTGTAAGATTAAATTCATTTAGGTGGGCGATATTACTTAAGGTTCTTTTCGTATTACATTGTTGCTTTTTTACACTTACATTTGAGTAAGTAACTGACGTGTTGTAAGTTACACTCAAAGTCTATAGAGAAGAAAAGGTGTCTCTAGTTGTGTACGTGTTTTTTCCTTAATACGAAAAACAACAATCAATTTGAAAACAGCCCATTGCGAAAAGAAAAATCCAAAGTTAGCATCAAAAGCAAAGAGAGAGGAGATTAGCAAGAAGTGCTATTCTAGCTAGAATTTATAGGGATGTCAACGTCCGAGATTATATATAAGCCATTAATCAAATATTCCTATATTAAGAAATCTTACTGTTTACACAGCTTCAAAATTTCCTACTTTCCAAGAAAGTGAATGGCATCTTTGTGGTTCAACTAAGACCTAGGAGTTTGCTTGCTCTTATGAGGGAATTTTTATTTTGTTGTTCAATGACCTACGATTTATTTCGAGTTTAATTAAATGGATAAATTCATTGCTAAGTTTAAGGTCCATCGCTTTAAAATAAGATTGAATTAAAAGTTCATCTGATAAACGTTTCATATCAGCTGCCAAATTGGCATGTCACCTCCTAAACAAGTCATCTTTTTTTAGGCTCTTTTGTAAACTTTTAGCCTAGTAAAACAGCAAGGTGATGCGAATGCGACTTTCATCTTTAAAAGATGTTGGTGTGTGATTTTCTAAAGACGAACAACGGTCATCAATGTGAAAACAGCCTTTATTAAATGTAAGTAGGTATAGTAGTCATCGTTTTTACAAACGCTTAAAGGAAAATAGTTTTTGGAGTTCTAAATGATGTGGAGTAAACATATTATGGTAAGTTGATTAGATTATCTTCACTTTAACATGAATAAATGTAGAGAACAACCGTTCTGTTATCCACAGTTTGAGGTGGACAACCTGTGGGTAAGTTGTTCATAAGTTTCTTTAGGGGCGTTAAATCAGTATGTATAATGTGTATAAAATTATCCACATTTTTTATTGGGAATATTTTGTCGAAAAGTTTTTTGCTAATTATTGAATAAAACAACATTTGACAAAATGTCAATAAAAGATTGTTTTGAAACTAAACACAAAATTAGGTATGATAATAAGGTTATATAGAGACAATCAAAAGATTAAGGTGGTATCTGAATTGCTTAGACATTTTCTACCTAATGAACACGTGAAAAGTGTATTAGATATTAAAGCGCAACACCTTCAGGAAAAAGGAATTAAAGGTGTGATAACGGATCTAGATAACACATTAGTGGAATGGGACCGTCCGAATGCAACACCGAGGTTAATTGAATGGTTTAAAGATATGGAGGAAAGCGGCATTAAAGTTACAATCGTTTCAAATAATAATGAAAAAAGGGTAAAATCTTTTTCAGATCCTTTGCATATTCCATTCATATTTGAAGCAAGGAAACCTTTAAAACGTGCATTTGGAAAAGCGCAAAAAAGCATGGAGATTTTAAAAGAAGAAACTGTTGTTATTGGAGATCAACTATTAACAGATATATTAGGTGGGAATAGAGGAGGCTATCACACGATTCTTGTCGTACCTGTTGCACAAACAGATGGTTTTTTCACTAGAATTAATCGTAAAATTGAAAGACAACTTTTAGCTTGGATGAAGCGAAAAGGCATGCTTTATTGGGAGGAATAAATAAGTGGAAAATGAACGGATTAGCTGTATCGGCTGTGGCGTAACCATTCAAACAATTGACCCTGATGGAATCGGTTATGCACCAAAGGGTGCACTAAATAAAGGAAATATTATTTGTAAAAGATGTTTTCGGTTAAAACACTATAATGAAATTCAAGATGTATCCTTAACAGATGATGATTTTCTAAATATTCTAAATGGAATTAGTAAAACAGATGGATTAGTTGTGAAAATTGTTGACATCTTTGATTTTAACGGCAGCTGGTTACCTGGGTTACACAGGTTTGTGGGCAATAAAAATATTCTACTAGTCGGTAATAAAGTTGATTTATTACCAAAGTCTGTGAAACATACTAAGGTGATCAATTGGATGAAGCAATCAGCTAAAGAATTAGGCTTGCAGCCGATTGACACGTATTTAATTAGCGCTACAAAAGGTCACGGTGTGCGTGAAGTTGCAGAAATGATTGAACAATATAGAAATGGTAAAGATGTATATATTGTCGGTTGCACAAATGTAGGTAAATCTACATTCATTAATCAAGTAATTAAAGAGTTTAGTGGAGATGAGGATGTCATAACAACTTCTCAATTTCCTGGAACTACATTAGATATGATAGAAGTACCATTAGATGATGGCTCTTCTCTATACGATACACCTGGAATTATAAATCATCATCAAATGGCTCATTTTGTTGATAAGCGAGATTTAAAGATTATTTCGCCTAAAAAAGAAATCAAACCAAAGGTTTATCAGCTTAATGAGGGCCAATCTTTATATTTTGGAGGTCTAGCACGCTTTGACTTTATAAAAGGAAATAGAACATCATTTGTTTGTTATGTTTCCAATGATTTAGCAATACACAGAACAAAGCTTGAAAATGCAGATGATTTATATAAAAAGCATGCTGGGGACCTTTTACAACCCCCGCGAAAGGAACATGTTGATGAATTTCCACCACTAATCGCTCATGAATTTACGATTAAAGAAAGAAAAATGGATATAGTATTTTCTGGTTTAGGTTGGATAACTATAGATGAGCCAGGCTTAACAATTTGTGCGCATGTACCGAAAGGTGTGGGTGTATCAATTAGAAAGTCACTAATATAATCATTGACAATTGCTTTAATTTATGTGAAGTTGCACATGAAACAGTTAATGCGAAATGAATATAAATCTTTAAACATTAAGTATATTTCACAAACTTTGTTGTATTCGTTACTGAAATAGAACAGTTTTTGAACCAAGATAAAATGATGCTAATAGACTATGTTGTGTTTAAACTTTAATTTAGGGTCTTTTTTCGTAAACTTTGTTGCTGATGTCATTGTTTTACAGAAAAGGATGCTACGAACGCTTGTTATGTATGTGGCAATTTCTTACGATGACAAACAACAAATGCAAATACAGCCTGCTTTAAAAATAGATTTTAATAGGGGATGAGGAAAAGTGACAAAATTATTTGGACTAATTGGTTGTCCAGTTGCTCATTCATTGTCACCACAAATGCATAATGATGCTTTTGCTAATTTAGAGATAGATGCAAAGTATCAAGCGTTTCATGTTGAACCAGAAAATTTAGAGAATGCAATATTAGGGTGTAAAGCTCTACAAATTGCTGGTTTTAATGTTACAATACCACATAAAGTAAGTATCATGAAGTACTTAGATGATATTGATCAACTAGCTGAGCAAATAGGCGCTGTAAATACAGTTGTAAATAATAATGGAAGATTAATTGGATATAATACCGATGGACCAGGCTATGTTCGTGCTTTAGCTAATATGGTTACATCACAATTAAATAGCAAAAAGATATTAATCATTGGTTCAGGTGGAGCTGCTAGAGGGATCTATTTTTCACTCGCAAAACATGGAGTGCAGACCATAGACATTTGCAATCGAACGATGACTACCGCAGTAGAGTTAGTAAAACAATGTCAGTTTGATGTACAATCATCGGCGTTGACTTTACATGAAGCCGAAACACGCATACATCATTATGACATTATTATTAATACTACATCTGTAGGTATGAGCCCCCAAACCAATGCTGTACCTATAAGTACAAAAAACATTAATAAGAACCATTTCGTATCTGACATTATCTATAATCCACTTGAAACAAAATTGTTAACAGAAGCACAAAACAATGGAGCAGTGGTCCAAAACGGCGTAGATATGTTTGTTTACCAAGGCGCCCTAGCGTTTGAAACGTGGACCAGTATGTTTCCAAATACAGATCGCATGAAAAATATTGTGTTAAATAAACTAGGAGGAACAACATGCTAACAGGAAAACAAAAAAGATTTTTACGTTCAAAAGCTCATCATTTAACTCCAATTTTTCAAGTAGGTAAAGGTGGGGTTAATGAAAACATGAATAAACAAATTGGTGAAGCACTAGAAGCAAGAGAACTATTAAAAATAAGTGTACTACAAAATTGTGAAGATGATCGCAACGTAGTTGCTGAAGATATAGTGAATGGTACAAAGGCTGAATTAGTTCAAATAATAGGTAACACGATCGTATTATATAAAGAATCAATAGATAACAAGCAAATTAAACTGCCTTCATAGGGTTAGTTACGTATGAAAAAAGTAGGAATTATTGGTGGGACATTTGATCCTCCTCATAATGGACATTTATTAATAGCAAATGAAGTTTTAGATAAGCTACATTTATCAGAGGTCTGGTTTTTACCAACGTATACACCTCCACATAAACAACATAAATATATATCAAGTAGTGAAGATAGACTTAAGATGCTGCGACTCGCAATTGAAGATAACCGGTTATTTAAGCTAAATACGATTGAAATTGACCGACAAGGAGTATCATATACATATGATACAATGAAGACCTTGATTGAAAAGTATAGTGATTACAAGTTTTATTTCATTATTGGTGCTGATATGGTGGAATATTTGCCTAAATGGTATAAAATCAATGATCTACTGAAGTTAGTAACATTTGTAGGTGTCAAAAGGGAGCAATATGATTTGAACACGAATTACCCTATACTACAAGTAGTAATTCCACAGTTTGATGTTTCTTCTTCATTGCTGCAACAGAGATTAAAAGAAGGCAAGACGACTCACTATCTTATGCCGAGTAAGGTTAGACAATATATTGCGGAGAATAGGTTATATGAAACGTGAAGAAGCTTTACAAATTGTAAAAGAACAATTAACTGAGCATCGTTATCTACATACGATTGGCGTTATGGAAACTGCACTTAAATTAGCAAAGCGGTACGATTGTGATCAAAAGCAGTGTGAATTAGCTGCTATCTTTCATGACTATGCAAAATTTAGATCGAAAGAAGAAATGAAAAAAATCATCATTGAGCAAAAAATGAATCAAAATTTATTGCACTTTCATAATGAACTATGGCATGCACCAGTGGGGGCTTATCTAGTACAAACAGAAGTAGGTATTGAAGATTTAGCTATCATTGATGCGATAAAATATCATACTTCTGGTAGAGAAAATATGACTTTACTTGAAAAAATTATCTTTTTGGCTGACTATATTGAACCTGGCAGGCATTTTCCTGGTGTAGAAGAAGTAAGAGCTATAGCTTCTCAGAATTTAGATGATGCTGTCATTCAGGCTTTGCATAACACGATGATGTTTTTAATGAACAAAAAACAGTTAATTTATCCGGGTACATTATTAACGTATAACGATTTACTTATGAAAAAAACGGAGGACCAAAAATATGACAAATCATGACTTGTTATTACTTGCTGCCAAAGGTGCAGATGATAAAAGAGCAGAGCAAATTGTAGCTTTAAATATGCAAGGTATTTCACTTATTGCTGATTATTTTTTAATTTGCCAAGGGAATTCTGAAAAACAAATACAAGCAATTGCAAAGGAAATTAAAGATCTTGTTGAAGAACAAGACTATACGGTTAAACGACTCGAGGGCTATGATGAAGCTCGATGGGTTTTAATAGATATTGGAGATGTTGTAGTGCACATTTTTCACAAGGATGAAAGAAGCTATTATAATCTTGAAAAGCTTTGGGGAGATGCACAGAGGGTAGACCTACAACAAGAGCTAAGTCAATGACATACAATCATTTTGCATATTACTATGACCGCTTAATGAAAGATGCCCCCTATGATTTATGGCTGAAGTTCGCGAAAGAAAATATAACAAAGTATAGAATTGGTCCCAAAATACTTGATTTGGCTTGTGGTACGGGGGAATTATCCATCCGATTAGCAGATGAAGGATTCGATGTTACGGGTGTAGATATGTCAGAGGATATGCTAGCTGTAGCTTTGGAGAAGTCATTGTCCAATAAACATTCGATCTCATTTATACAAAAAGATATGAAGGAATTATCAGGGTTCCCGTTATTTGATTGCGTTCTTATATTCTGTGATTCTTTAAATTATTTAATAGAACAACAAGACGTTGAACAAACCTTTCACCATGTATATAATCAACTAGAAGATGGTGGTTTGTTAATGTTTGATGTTCACTCTGCAAGTAAAATCAGTAACTATATAGCAACACACACTTTTGCACACCATGAAGAAGACATTAGTTATATTTGGCAGTGTTTTGATGGTGAACTTGCGAATAGTGTAGAGCACGACCTAGCCTTTTTTGTGAGGGAAGAAGATACAGAGTTATATGCACGCTATGATGAAACTCATACGCAACGTACGTTTTTAATAGATCAATATGAACAGTGGCTTGTTCAAGCAGGGTTTACTGTACTGTCTATCAGTGGTGATTTTACCGTTGAACCAATGAATGAACAGACAGAAAGAATATTTTTTGTGGCAAAAAAATAAAACTTGTTACATACAATCAAAGGGTCAGACTGAATACAGTCTGACCCTTTGAAACCAAATGAAAAAATTTTGAAGGGATTTTGCTTGAAATGTAGAATAATTAAATGAATTGGTTATGAACATCCTCTATATCTTCACAAAACTTGTCATGGGTGCTTTGAAATAAATGTTCAAACATGTCGCCTAGTTCTTTTTCTAATACTGCGATACCTACCCCAGTAACACCGCCTTTTACACATACCTTCTCCTGAAGCGTTTGTAAAGTGAAAATATCTTTTTGTAAAAGCTCACCCATCCCAATTATCATTCCTGTCGCCAAAGTAGTTGCTTGCTCTCTCGTAATCTCCGTCTCATTTGCAGCCGCATCGATAAATCTCTGTATTAAATAACTGAAAAATGCTGGTCCACAGCTTACTATATCAGATGCTACTCTAGTCACTTGTTCTTCAATGAGAACGGGTTCAGATATATTTGAAAATAAGTAATTAATATAGGATATATAATGCTGGCTACAACTTTCGCCAAAGGATATTAATGAAATTCCAGAAAACGCTCGATTTGTAATACTTGGAATAACCCTTGCAACTTGACAGTTTACCATAGATTCAATTTGATGTACTGATATTGGACTAGTTATTGAAACGAGACATTTATTATGTGTTAAACAAGGTGAAATTTGTTGTAAAAGGGGGTGAATTTGTAGTGGCTTAACACAAATAAAAATGATATCTGACTGGTTTATGACATCTTCAGCATCAGAAGTAACTGTTATTTCAGGGAAGTTTATCCTAATTTTTTCTGCTTTTTCAATCGTTCGATTGAATATACACAGTTTTGATGGTAATAGAGCTTTTGATTCAATAAATGCCTCAATTAACACCTTGCCCATATTTCCGGTACCGATAATCCCTACATTCATTGTAATATCCCCTCCTGACGTAACAATATCTCTCATATACAATATGATTTTTATTTTTACTTTATGACTGAATTGAAAGGAGCTTAATAATGGAATTTCTAAGAAAATATCAGCAGTATTGGTTTGTTGCTTTAATAATTTTAATTATTTTGACTGGTATTGTTGTTAATATGATAACGAGACCTGATGAAACAGCTATCGTTGACAGTAGTTTACCATCTTTTTTGGAGCAACAAGACAAACCGATTGCAGAAAGTAGCACGGAAGTATCTCATGTGATATATGTCGATATAAAAGGAGCCGTCACATCGGAGGGCGTCTATGAAATGGCAGAAGGCTCTCGGGTAATGGATGTTATTGAACAGGCAGGAGGAGCATTAGAGTTAGCAGACATGTCTAAAGTAAACTTGGCACAATTGGTTTATGATGAAATGGTTCTTTATGTACCTAAGCAAGGGGAGGAGGGGTATGATTTACAATATTCATTAATGGAAAAAGAAAAAGATAAAGTAGATCTAAATCGTGCCACGATGGCTGAATTAGAATCTTTGCCAGGAATTGGAGGTAAAAAGGCTGAGGCGATTATATCGTATCGTGAGGAGTACGGCTCATTTCAAGCGGTTGAAGATTTGTTAAAAATATCTGGAATTGGTGAAAAATCATTGGAAAAGTTGCTTGAATACGTAGTAGTAAGGTAAATGGATGAAATTGACATGACCTTATCACAAATTAGTTTATGATTGCTGTATTAAATAATTATACGAGGTTGTTATGCAATGATCAGCATTTTAAAGTAGAATTACTGGCTCGAATTTCTTAGTAGAAAAACAACCACAAAAAACAACAGAAAAAGCTGTTGAGAAGCTTACTGTTTATAAAAATATTTTCTACGATTGATTGTTATTAGTATTCAAAAAGCATGATATCGAAAATTGACGAATCTACACATCTTTCATTACACTATTGATATATTGAACATATTGGGGGAGTCTTTATGGAACGCATTTCATGGGATCAATATTTTATGGCACAAAGTCATTTACTAGCATTGCGAAGTACTTGTACAAGGCTTGCTGTAGGTGCCACAATTGTAAGGGATAAGAGGATAATTGCTGGTGGATATAATGGATCTATAGCAGGTGGCACACATTGTATTGATGAGGGTTGTTATGTAATTGATAACCACTGTGTGAGGACGATTCATGCAGAAATGAATGCTATTTTACAATGTGCTAAATTTGGGGTTCCTACAGAAGGTGCTGAAATTTATGTTACACATTTTCCATGTCTACAGTGCTGTAAAGCGCTCATACAGAGTGGAATAAAGGCAGTATATTATGCGAACGATTATAAAAACCATCCGTATGCACTAGAAATGTTTAAAGAGTCTAATATATTGGTCGATCAAGTTGAAGTAGATGAAATGATTATTGATTTAAAAAATCAAGAAAAACTGTTATTCGTCACCTCGTTAATTAAGAGGTTGGCTGATGAAGGTTTAGATAATAAAGAAATTAGTAAGCTACATGATGAGACAAATAAGCTGTTTACCTCATATGTGTAAATAGAAAAGCCTTGAAAATCAGTCAGACACAAATGAAGAACGTAGGTGGAGACCGCTCTCCACCTGTATTTGTATCTAAGAGCTAGAATGTTATGAGCTATTAATAACACCTTCGTATTAAGGAGGTATTTATGAACAAAAGTTACATATATGCTTTAATAGCAGCTGTATTAGGGATATTAACCTCATATTACACATTACATCCTACCGTATTGTTTTGTTTACTCCTCTATGTTGTTTACGTATTTATTAGAGAGAAATTTACTACAGCCGTTATTTTCTTCGCACTGTACATTTTTTTCTTCCTTTATTCAACTTATATAGATGAACAAAATAAAAGTAACATCTCTTCAACAGCTACCGGATTTATTATTAAATTTACTTCGGATATTCAAATTAATGGTAACCAGTTAACGACAACAGTCAAACTTCCAAATAAGGAAAAACTGTTATTACGATATAAAATAAGCTCTAAAATGGAGAAGGAAGCTTTATCTTCTATACAAATAGGTATGAAGTGCTATTTAGAAGGGACACTTGAAGAACCAGCTAATGGTAGAAATCCTTATGAATTTAATTATAAATCATATTTGCGAAGCCACAGAGTGCATTGGATTCTTAAACCAAAAAGCATTCAATTAACTCAATGCTCCACAGATGGTATGACGGTGTATGATCACATGTTATCAATGAGACAAAAAGGTATCAAGTTTACGATGGACAATCTTTCTACCAAATCGTCAGGGTTCGTTACAGCATTAATATATGGATATCGACATGCTATAGATGAACAAGTGTTATCCTCTTATCAGAAATTAGGTATCGTTCATTTGTTAGCCATTTCAGGACTACACGTTGGGTTTGTGACAGGTTTCATATATTTAATAGGCTTGAGGATTGGCATAACACGTGAAACAATGACTAATTTACTACTAATTATCATCCCTGTATACATTATTGTAGCAGGAGGATCACCTTCGGTAATGAGGGCAGGTTTAATGGCATGGTGTGTATTCTTAGCCTTTAAATTTTCATTAAAAGTCCACATCATCAATATTCTAAGTATCATTTGTTTATGTATGTTACTCATCGATCCGTATCAGTTACTTGAAGTTGGGTTTCAGTTGTCATTTATCGTTACTTATTCATTGATTTTTTCAGCCAGCAAAATTATCGGGCGCAGAAAGAATAGGATATCCCAATTATTATGTGTGTCAGTAATTGCTCAATTATCAGCATTACCAATTATTGTATATAATTTTTATGAAATATCTCCTCTTAGTATCCTTCTAAACCTTATATTCGTACCATTTTTTTCTTTGTTTATTCTCCCTTTGTCATTTATAACATTAACTAGTTTTTTCATTTATCCATCAATAGGTCAGTTACTTGATTTATGCCTTTCATTTGCTCTAAATAATGCAAATGAGTTTGTTTCTTTGTTATCCAGTATTTCAATATCATCTCTTACATTTGGAAGACCAACTACAATCGTTATGTTTGGGTATGCATTTAGTATTATTCTGTTCTTTACATATTTAGAGAAAGAAGGGACTTGGAGAAGGTTAACCGTTCCGGTTTGTATATTTTTCATTGTAGTATTGTTTAACTGGAACTGGTATTTTTTTAGCAGCCAAGGGGAAGTCATAATGCTTGATATTGGTCAAGGCGACAGTATATTAATTACACTTCCAAATCGAAAGTCGGTTTATTTCATTGATACAGGAGGTTCTATACCATTTACTCAAGAATTATGGCAACAGAAGAGTAACACATTTCAAGTAGGTGAAGATGTAATATTACCTTTATTAAAAGCAAAGGGTATTAGAAAAATTGATAAATTAATTTTAACTCACAGTGACATGGATCATGCAGGAGAAGCGTTTACGTTGTTTGAAAACATCGACATAGACGAAGTAGTATTGTCTAATACCAAGCTTGTCACTAATTTTGAAAAGGAATTAGTTGCAAAAGCAATATCTTCAAATACACATATAAATTTAGTGAAAAAAGGTGATCAATGGCTAGATCATGGGTATACATTTTATGTGTTATCACCAAGTGGAACAGAAATAGATGAGAACAATCAATCAATTGTGATTTTCACCTCTATCGGTGGTTTAAATTGGCTTTTTACTGGAGATTTAGAGGCGGAAGGAGAGTTGTCACTTATTAGATCCTTTCCGAATTTATCAAGTAACGTATTGAAAGTTGGTCATCATGGTAGCGATACTTCGACTACAGAACAATTCCTTTCAGTCATCAACCCATCAATTGCATTAATATCCGCTGGCAAAAATAATAAATTTAATCATCCGCATGAAAAGGTAATAGATCGTTTAGCTATAAGAAATATTCGTATATTTAGAACAGATAAACACGGAGCAATCATATACACATATACTAATGAAACTGGAACCTTTTACACAACATTACCATAACATAAATTAAGAAAACGTAGGCCGCTCCAATATTAATTCTTCTAAGCAGTCTTAACAGTTATTTTAAAGTAAGCTGTTTATTTCTATGTACGAAAAAAATCAATGCGAACACAGCCTCAAAAAAAGACTGTCATACGACAGTCTCAAGTGTGATGAGGTGGTTATTAAGAACCTACAAGTTTAATTACAGTAGCAATGATAAACATAGTTGCAAAAAATCCGAAAGATACGATAAACCCAACTCCTGAATCTACAGCATCGTTTCGCTTACTTTGGACATTTTCTTCAAATTGATTCACAAAATACCCCCCCTAATTCAATAATAGTATAAGCGAAAGTTCATAAAAAATCTACATTCATTAGTTTGTTTTCCTACAATGACAAGAGTTGTCACAAATAGTTCTTAATTTATACGGGAATGATATTCATACAAATTAATATCGTTACAATATAAGTGACTCGGGGCTTATGCTGTAACGTTCATATAAACTGGGAATTGGTCGTTTTGGGAGATCGGTTCCCATTACCACTTGTAAAAGTGGGAAAATACTTTTACCATATGAAGAGAACCATTTCGAACGTAGATCGGAGAGAAAAAATGGCACTTGACATATGGAGGAAAATTAAACAAGAGAATATTAACAACTTATACTTATTATATGGAAAAGAGACATATTTACTCAATGAGACAAAAAAATTACTTATATCTCACGGGTTAAAGAATGAAGAAAGAGAATTTAACTTGTCTACATATAATTTAGAGGAAACTCCTATAGAAGCTGGGATAGAAGATGCAGAAACATATCCGTTTTTTGGTGACAAAAAAATCGTCATATTTAACAATCCTACTTTCTTGACTAGTGAGAAGAGTAAAATCGAACATGATTTAAAAAAACTAGAATCTTTTATAAATCAGCCAGCAGATTTTTCAATTATAGTATTTTATGCTCCATATGAAAAATTAGATGAGAGAAAAAAGCTTACTAAATTACTAAAGAAAAAAGCGGAATTACTTGTAGCTAACACGTTGACAGAACAAGAGCTTCAAAAATGGATAGTGGAAAGGGCAGAATCATTTCAAGTGCTCATTCAAAATGAGGCCGTGGAAGAAATGCTACGTTTAGTAGGTACGAATCTTATGCTACTAACAACTGAAATTGATAAATTAGCATTATACGTAGGACCTGGTGGAAATATATCACATGAAACAGTAACATTACTTGTAGCTAGAACACTTGAACAAAATATATTTACACTAATAGATTTTATTGTTCAGAGAAAACCAGCTGAAGCAATGCAAATTTTATTTGATTTAATCGAGCAAAAGGAAGAACCGATAAAAATATTGTCTTTAGTATCAAACCAGTTTCGCTTAATATATCAAGTGAAAGAATTAGCTAGGCAAGGCTATAACCAACAAAAAATTTCATCTATTATAAAAGTTCATCCATATCGCGTAAAGCTTGCTGCTGGACAGGCTAAGCTCTTTGGGGATCAAGAATTAAAAGGAATTATCGGTCAACTAGCAGAAGCAGACTACAATATGAAAGTTGGTAATGTAGATAAACAATTGATTTTAGAACTATTTATTATGTCATTACAAGAGCAAATACATTAAACGCATTTACAGCTGATTCTACATAACATACATTCATAGAGTATTTTTAACGATGGCTGTTTTTCTAGGAAATAAACACAAATACAGCATCACTCGTGGCATCTTTTCTGATATAAAGGCTAAAAAATCTTATAAAACATACTTCCCAATCATGTGTATAGTGCAGCTAGCAACAAAGTTTACGAAAAACAAGCTTGAACATCGTGTATAAGATGGTCAAGCTTGTTTTTTATGGGGACTGCACCCCTATGCTTAAACTAGCATTCAAAGTATTATAAATGGCTATTTATTAACCTTGAGCAAAGAGCCTTTATAAAAGAAAACGACCCTTTAAAAGGATCGCATGTTATTAAGCAGTAATGCTGTTTAATTTTTTTGCTAAGCGAGACTTTTGACGGGATGCAACATTTTTATGGATAATCCCATTGCTTGCAGCTTTATCTAGCTTTTTAGAAGCTAATACAAATGCAGCTTGCGCATTTTCAACGTCTTTGTTGTCAACAAGTACTTCAAAGTTTTTAACAGCAGAGCGCATTGCAGATTTAAGTGTAGCATTATGAGCACGACGCTTATCGCCTGTTTTTACACGTTTAATAGCTGATTTAATATTTGGCATGTATTTCACCTCCCAAAAATAACAATCGAGATGATGTAAACTCGACATATCACTTACATTAGAACACATGATATTCTATCAAACGAGGACTAATAATGCAATACTTATTCGACAATGAATGTTTCTATTGACTGGTGGTAAAACTAGATTATAAATCGATTTGAAAAAAAAGGGGTGCATTCTTTTTGTCTCAATTAGACGTAAGTAAGTATTCTGTGCGAACCGATTTAGCAATAGAAGCTCATGAAATGGCATTAGAAAGCAATGCGAGGGAAGAAGCGACAAAGGAACAATCATCAATCAATGGAGTGGTAGTAAAAGAGAATGATATCGGCGGTGTAAAGGTTACGAAAGTTGATATAAATAATGACGGTGCTAAGGCGGTAGGAAAAAAAGCTGGATGTTATGTCACTCTTCAAGCAGAAGGGATTAGACAACAGGATACTGAGTTACAACAGCATGTTGAAGAAGTTTTCGCTAATGAATTCAGTAATTTTTTACAGCAGTTAAACATTCAAAAAGACGCTAGTTGCTTAGTCGTTGGCTTAGGAAACTGGAATGTTACTCCTGATGCGTTAGGACCTATAGCAGTAGAAAACTTGTTAATAACTAGACATCTATTTAAGCTGCAACCTGAAAGTATCCAGGGTGGCTTTAGATCAGTAAGTGCCATCGCGCCAGGTGTAATGGGTTTAACTGGGATAGAAACGAGTAATATTATTCATGGGGTTATCGAAAAGTCACAACCAGATTTTGTTATTGCAATTGATGCATTAGCTGCAAGGTCAATTGAACGTGTAAATGCTACAATTCAAATCTCTGATACAGGCATTCACCCTGGGTCTGGTGTGGGTAATAAGCGTAAAGAACTGAGTATTGAAACGTTGGGCATTCCTGTTATAGCAATTGGTATCCCAACAGTTGTTGATGCAGTTTCAATTACTAGTGACACCGTTGACTTTATATTGAAACACTTTGGCAGAGAAATGAAAGAGGGAAGCCGCCCATCTCGTTCACTTGCACCTGCGGGAATGACGTTTGGGGAAAGACGAAAGCTGACAGAAGAAGATTTACCGGAAGATACGCATCGACAAACGTTTATGGGGATGGTTGGTACTCTAGAAGAAGATGAGAAGCGAAAATTAATTCATGAGGTGCTATCACCACTAGGGCATAACTTAATGGTCACTCCGAAAGAAGTAGATGTATTTATTGAAGATATGGCAAATGTTATTGCATCAGGCTTAAATGCTGCTTTACATGATCAGGTTGATCAGGATAATGCAGGAGCGTATACACATTGAGGAAGTTCTATGGAACGAAAGAAGCTGAGCTTTAAACATGCACTTCAAGGTGGGGAAGGTTCTATTTCTCAAGGTTTGTTCATACTGATTAAGTAGACAAGCTTTGGAGGGATATGCCCATGAGATTTGAGCGAGGTCAAGGAATGGTTATGACAATAAAGGGATCTAATATAAAAAAAACAATAATCATCATGATGTTAGGTTGCATGATGATATTTTCGGTTACTGCAATACTGACATCGCTAAAGCCAAAATATCGTATTTCGTCATCTTCCATCAACGATTTAACAACTAGCCTTACTAGTGAATCATTACTTTACTTATTATCACTTGAAAATCATTATTTTTCTCAAATTTTATCAACTAAACCAGAAACAAATTTCCCTTCTCTACTTTTTGAAATGGCAACGAGCATTAACCTTGATGACCCACGGAGCTTGCTTGGCAGTGAATTACCTGGTTATGCATTGTATGACAGTAAAATAATTGTCGCTGGTGATGGAACTAATTATACAAATTTACCTTATGAATCAGCGCCTCCAATAGAGGTATTATTAGCAGAAAGAGATGCTTCTGTTCAAAATATGGAAGAAATGGAAGGTGGAACTGAAGGAACTGAAAAAGTAACTCCCCCTGTATTAACAACAAACGGCAAAGACGTTGTTTATATTTATCATACACATAGTCGTGAATCGTACTTGCCTCATCTTGAAGGGGTAACTGATCCGGATAAAGCTTATCATTCCGAAGTTAATGTTACCTTAGTTGGTGAGCGTCTTGAATCTGAGTTGGAAAAAAGAGGGATAGGCGTTCAGCTAGATCAGACAGACATAATGGGGCAATTAATCGCTAACAAGTTGAAGTTCTTTCAGGCATATGACCAATCCAAACCTTTAGTGCAAAGTGCAATGACAAATAACCGTGATTTGCAGTATTTTATAGATATACATCGTGATGCTAATAGGAAAGAACAAACAACACATGTGATTAATGGGAAATCATATGCTAAGACCGCTTTTGTTATTGGAGGAAATAATGCTCGTTATGAACGTAACCTTAAGCTCGCTGATGACCTACATCAATTGTTACAGCAAAAATATCCTGGTCTAAGTAGAGGGGTATTTGAATGGAGTGGAGAAGGACAAAATGGCATGTATAATCAGGACCTATCGGACAATGTTATGCTTATAGAATTTGGCGGCGTGGACAACACCTTTGAGGAATTGAACCGTACTGCAGCAGCTATTGCTGATGTTTTCAGTGAGTATTATTGGCAAGCTGAGAAAGTATCTACCGAATCAGATACAACTGCACAGTAATTTATGCAATCTAATTGTTCATTAAATCATCGTTCTCATGAAAGAAATTTCTTTGTTTTAGGCTCTTTTCGTAAACTTTATTGCTATTGTCATCAAATTAGTAATAAAAAAGTGGTTTTACATTGTTAGTTAGCGTTGTAAAGAAAAAAAGATGCCGCGTACTCTAGTTATGTACGTATTTATGTCATGATAAATCGATGCGGAAACAGCCTTATTAGTGTTTTACGTTCTTAAGTGTGAGACCATTAATCCTGATGAAGTTAGTTTATTACATATGAGCTTAGCGGTGCTTCCGTAATAAGTCTGTGAGGGTGAGTATCATGTGGAAATTCATGATGAAGTGCTTTCTTTTATGTACGGTCCTTCTTTTTGGTGTTTTGATAGGAATGCAGAAGGCCAATAGTGGGATTATTGAGATGAAAGGGTATGATGATCCTTCATTTCGAGGTGCATTAGAAATTGTAGAAACCTCTAATGGGGAATTTGAGGCAAGTGTTCTAGGTTTGGAAGCAACGAGTCATGATTTGAAACAAAAACAACAGCAATTAGCTGAAATTAAAGCCTTTAATCTATTTTCATCAATGGGGAAAACAATTGCGGAAGCGGTAAGTAATACATTTCAGAAAATATTACAAATGATTGATACTCTCTTTGAGAAAATTATGGAAGGTAAATCAGGGTAACCGTGCTTTTCATGTCAAGTACAATTACTAAACCATCTCACATTAAGAATGGTTTTTTCTTTGTGGCGAATTAATAAGTACCTTCCGATCTTTCCTTATCCCTTTGAGGTTGCTTCGCCATAGCATCTGAAGGCGCAAAGAACACCTTCGTGTGCTATGCCTTTAGAGTTTGTCGGGAATGAACGATGCGCTTCTGCTTTTTCTGTTGTCTAGCTCCAGCACCTATCCCCTCGAGGTCACTTCACTATTTCATCTGAAGTCAAAGTTCGCGTTCATATGCAATAGTTCCAGTGCTTGTCGGGGATAAACAAGCTGCTTGTGCTTTTCCTGTAGTCTAGCTCCAGGCGCCATCGGCTTCCGCTTTTCCTGTAGTCTAGCTCCAACGCATATTCCCTCGAGGTCACTTCGCCAAATCACCCGAAGGCAAACAACGCCTTCATGTGATTTTACTCCAGTGCTTGTCGGGAATGAACATGCGCTTCTGCTTTTCCTGTTGAATGTATGTTTGGCAATTGATATAATCAATGCTAGTGTATGTTGTGCCGATAATGGTAGGAGTGAATTAAAATGAACAAGAAAGAAAGAGTAAATAGGCAATCAAAAATACGGAACTTTTCTATAATAGCGCATATTGATCATGGAAAATCAACCTTAGCAGATCGTATATTGGAGAAGACGGGTGCTTTAGCCCAACGTGAGATGAAAGATCAATTGTTAGATTCAATGGATCTTGAACGAGAGCGTGGAATTACAATTAAATTAAACGCCGTTCAATTGAAATATAATGCCCAGGACGGGGAAGAATATATATTTCATTTGATTGATACACCAGGGCATGTTGATTTTACTTATGAAGTCTCTAGAAGCTTAGCTGCATGTGAAGGTGCAGTATTAGTAGTTGATGCAGCTCAAGGTATTGAAGCTCAAACATTGGCAAATGTATATTTAGCACTGGATAATGATTTAGAGATACTACCTGTCATAAATAAAATAGATCTACCGAGTGCCGACCCTGAAAAAGTAAGACAAGAAATAGAAGATGTTATCGGTCTGGATGCTTCTGATGCAGTTTTAGCTTCTGCTAAAGCTGGTATTGGAATTGAAGATATACTTGAACAAGTTGTTCAAACTGTCCCTGCACCAACTGGAGATCCAGAAGCACCGCTTAAGGCTCTCATTTTTGATTCTTTATACGATTCCTATCGAGGAGTAATTGCATATATTCGAGTCGTTGAAGGAACAGTAAAGCCTGGTCAAAAAATAAGAATGATGGCAACTGGAAAAGAGTTTGAAGTTAACGAAGTAGGAGTATTCTCACCTAAAGCCGTTTTACAGGACGAACTTAGTGTTGGTGACGTAGGCTTTTTAACAGCATCTATTAAAAATGTTGGTGACACCCGTGTAGGTGATACAATTACTGATGCCAAAAACAGTGCAGTAGAACCGCTTCCAGGTTATCGACGCTTGAATCCAATGGTGTTTTGTGGATTATACCCCATAGATACCGCCAGATATAATGATCTTCGTGAGGCATTAGAGAAATTGGAGCTTAATGATTCGGCATTGCAATTTGAACCAGAAACTTCTCAAGCACTTGGATTTGGATTCCGTTGTGGATTTCTCGGTCTATTGCATATGGAAATCATCCAAGAGAGAATTGAACGAGAATTTGGGATTGATTTAATTACAACAGCACCGAGTGTAATTTATCAAGTTTATTTAACAGATGGTATCGAGGTGCGAGTTGATAATCCATCCAATATGCCAGATCCACAAAGTATTGAACGAGTAGAAGAACCATATGTTAAGGCAACGATCATGGTTCCTAATGATTTTGTAGGTGCTGTCATGGATCTATGCCAAAATAAGCGCGGTATCTTCATCGATATGCAGTATTTAGATGAAAATCGAGTTAGTATAATTTATGAAATTCCATTGTCAGAAATTGTGTACGATTTCTTCGATCAGTTAAAATCAAACACGAAGGGCTATGCTTCGTTTGATTATGAGCTCATCGGTTACAAAGCTTCAAAGCTTGTAAAAATGGACATTTTATTAAACGGAGAGCAAGTAGACGCATTATCATTTATTGTTCACCGTGATTCTGCATATGAACGTGGGAAGATTATCGTTGAAAAACTGAAGGAATTAATACCAAGACAACAGTTTGAAGTACCTGTTCAAGCTACAATTGGTACTAAAGTAGTTGCTCGTTCCACGATTAAAGCTATGCGGAAAAACGTATTGGCAAAATGTTACGGTGGGGATATATCCCGTAAGCGGAAGCTTCTTGAAAAGCAAAAAGAAGGAAAAAAACGGATGAAGTCAGTTGGATCTGTCGAAGTTCCGCAAGAAGCATTTATGGCAGTGTTAAAGATGGATGAAGAAAAATAACAAATCTACAACCCATTTGAACACATAGGTAAATGTACTTTATAATGTTACTTGCCGCAGAAAATTCTGCGGCTTTTCTATATACTCAAGTTGAAGTTAGGAATAGATAAATTTAACAGACAGAGTGGTATGACAGCTTACGAATTATTTAGCTGAACTTAAAAAGGAAAAGGTAGTGATGAAGTGGCATCTGGAGTGTATATTCATATACCCTTTTGTGAGCATATATGTCATTATTGCGATTTTAATAAAGTTTTTTTAAAGGGGCAGCCAGTAAATGAGTATTTAAATTCTTTAGAAGAAGAGATACAACAAACTCTAGAGCGCTACCCTTCAAATGATATTCGTTCGATATTTGTTGGCGGAGGGACACCGACATCCATAAATATTAAACAACTTGAAAGGTTACTTGAAAGTATTAATCGATATATTAATCCAGTGAATGATAAGTTAGAATATACGTTTGAAGCGAACCCTGGTGAAACATTAACAAAGGAAAAGATAAAATTGTTATACGATGCTGGCGTAAATAGAATCAGCTTTGGAGTGCAGTCATTTGATAATAAGATTTTACAACAGATCGGGCGAGCCCATCGCAAAGAAGATATCTTTAAGTCAGTAGATTGGGCTAAAGAGATAGGATTTAACAACGTTAACCTTGATTTAATGTATAGTTTACCAGGACAAACAATTTCTCAAGTGGACGAGACTTTACAAGAGGCATTCTCTCTTAATGTAGATCACTTTTCAGCATATTCCTTAATTGTTGAACCAAAAACTGTTTTTTTTAACTTGCAAAAAAAAGGGAAATTACACCTTCCATCTCAAGAAGAGGAAGTTAAAATGTTTGAGCATGTCATACAACAAATGAAAAAACATGGATATAACCAATATGAAATTAGTAATTTTGCTAAGCCTGGTATGGAGAGTGTGCATAACCTAACATATTGGAATAATGAGGAATATTATGGATTTGGTGCTGGTGCTCATAGTTATATTGATGGGAAAAGAATAACCAATGCAGGCCCACTAAATAAATATATCACAGAAGTGGCTAGACATGGACAAGGAGAGACAGAGAGTCATGAAGTAACGCAACAGGAAAAAATGGAAGAAGAAATGTTTCTCGGGTTGCGTAAAATAAAAGGGGTGTCAAAAGGAGCCTTTTTCAATAAATTTAATGAAGATATCCATGATAGGTTCCATAGTCAAATTATTGAGCAACAACGAAAAGGCTTGTTAGAAGAAGATGAACATTATATTAGATTAACTCATAGAGGCATGTTATTAGGTAATGAAGTGTTTCAAGCATTTATATAAGTATTCTAAATGATTGACATCTCGCATTTGTTTTGGTAATTTATTATTAGATTTAGCACTCGGATAGACAGAGTGCTAACAGAGGTGATGACAGTTGCTAACAGAGGTGAGTACAGATGCTAACAGACCGTCAGTTATTAATTTTGCAAGTTATCGTTGATGATTTTATTCAATCTGCCCAACCAGTTGGCTCTAGAACGTTGTCGAAAAAAGATGAAATCATGTATAGTTCAGCGACAATTAGAAATGAAATGGCTGATCTTGAAGAATTAGGTTTTATTGAAAAAACACACAGTTCATCAGGACGAGTTCCATCTGAAAAGGGCTACCGTTATTATGTAGATAATTTACTGTCACCTCAATTGTTAACCAAGGAAGACGTAGGGAATGTGAAATCGATTTTTACAGACCATATTTATGAATTGGAAAAAATCATTAAAAAATCATCTCAAATTTTGTCAGAAATGACAAATTATACAGCGATTGCTTTAGGGCCAAAGGTCTTTGAACATAAATTAAAACGTATTCAAATCGTTCCGATCAATAGTGAGACTGCTGTCGCTATTATCATTACAGACACAGGTCATGTAGAAAATCGCACGATATCATTTACAAGTTCTATCGACCCTAGTGATATTGAAAAAATGGTTAATTTGTTAAACGAGAGATTAGTTGGTGTACCATTAATTGAGTTACATGATAGAATCGTCATGGAAGTATCGAACTTATTACGTACTGAAGTGGATAGCTATGACAGATTATTAAATGAAATCTTGAATTCACTATCTTTAAAGAAAGAAAATGAGGTTTACTTTAGCGGTAAGACAAATATGCTAAGTCAACCAGAGTTTCACGATATTCATAAAGTTCGTACGCTACTTACGATGATTGATCAAGAAAAAGAATTTTATGACTTGATTAGGCCTAACAATGTTGGATTAAGCATAAAAATTGGCAAAGAGAATAAGCTGTCTGCGATGGAAAATTGTAGCTTGATAACAGCAACGTACTCCATTGGTAGCGAACAGCTTGGATCTATAGCTATTTTAGGCCCAACAAGGATGGAATATTCACGTGTGATTAGCTTGTTATCATTACTTTCTACTGACTTATCAAAGGTATTGACTAAGCTGTATCAAAATAATTAACAGTGGAAATATTGAATAAGGATGGGAGTATGATCCCATCCATTTCGTATGATCCCATCCATTTCGTATGACCACTTCATAGAAAATAAGACCTGTATTCCAACTTTTAATTAGTTTTAGGTGAGGTTTGTTTTATTTTAAGGGAGGTGAAATCATTGGTTAATGATAGTAATGTAACTGAAGATAAGGGTATAAATGAAAGTGAAAATGTTGACCAAGTTGAAGAAAATAAAGTTGATCTTCAAAATAATGACAATCAATCAGATGAGAATCCTGAAGAAACGAGCGAGGAATCAAGTGTAAACCCAAGAATTAATGATTTAGAGAAAAAACTTGATGAAGCAGAAAATCGCACGTTTAGGATACAAGCTGATTTTGATAATTTCCGTCGCCGCACACGTCTTGATCGTGAAGCAGCTGAAAAATATAGAGCCTTTAATTTAGTGTCTGATATTTTACCAGTATTAGATAATTTTGAAAGAGCACTCCAAGTAGAAGCAGATGATGATAAAACAAAATCTATACTACAAGGTATGGAAATGGTTTACCGTCAGCTATTCGATGCACTACAAAAAGAAGGTGTAGAAGTAATTGAAGCTGTTGGGGAGTCATTTGATCCGCATCTACATCAAGCTGTCATGCAAGTAGAAGATGCTGAGCATGACCCAAATACTGTTGTAGAAGAGCTGCAAAAGGGTTATAAACTTAAAGACCGAGTTGTTCGACCATCGATGGTAAAAGTGAATGGGTAGCAAATAAAGATTTATTACATATTTATAATTTTTAGGAGGTAACGAAGAAAATGAGTAAAATTATTGGAATTGATTTAGGGACGACTAACTCATGTGTTGCTGTGATGGAAGGTGGAGAAGCAAAGGTAATTCCTAATCCAGAAGGTAATCGCACGACTCCGTCAGTTGTTTCATTTAAAAATGGTGAAAGACAAGTTGGTGAAGTTGCTAAGCGTCAGGCAATTACAAACCCAAATACAATCATTTCGATTAAACGTCATATGGGAACAGATTACACGGTAGAAGTAGAGGGTAAAAAGTATACACCACAAGAAGTATCGTCTATAATTTTACAGCATTTAAAATCTTATGCAGAAGAGTATTTAGGAGAGCCTGTTACTAAAGCTGTTATTACTGTTCCTGCATATTTCAACGATGCCGAACGTCAGGCAACAAAAGATGCTGGTAAAATTGCTGGTTTAGAAGTAGAACGTATTATTAACGAGCCTACAGCAGCAGCTCTTGCTTATGGATTAGATAAAATGGAGGAAGACCAAACTATCCTCGTCTATGACCTTGGTGGGGGTACATTTGACGTATCTATTTTAGAGCTAGGTGATGGTGTATTTGAAGTTAGATCTACAGCAGGTGATAACCGTCTAGGTGGAGATGACTTCGACCAAGTAGTTATTGACCATTTAGTTGCTGAATTTAAAAAAGAAAATGGTATCGACCTTTCAAAAGACAACATGGCTTTACAGCGTTTAAAAGACGCAGCTGAAAAAGCTAAGAAAGATTTATCAGGTGTTACACAAACTCAAATTTCATTACCGTTTATTACTGCTGGTGAAGCAGGACCGTTACATTTAGAGGTAAGCTTAACGCGTGCGAAATTTGATGAGTTATCCGCAGATCTCGTTGAACGTACAATGGGACCTACTCGTCAAGCGATGTCTGATGCAGGCCTATCTGCAAGTGAAATAGATAAAGTTATCTTAGTTGGGGGATCTACTCGTATTCCTGCTGTTCAAGAAGCTCTTAAAAAAGCTGTAGGACAAGAGCCTCATAAAGGTGTTAACCCTGATGAAGTAGTTGCTTCTGGTGCGGCTATTCAAGGCGGTGTTTTAACAGGAGATGTTAAAGACGTAGTGTTATTGGATGTTACACCGTTATCTTTAGGGATTGAAACGATGGGTGGAGTATTTACAAAATTAATCGATCGTAATACTACAATTCCAACTAGTAAGTCACAAGTTTTCTCAACTGCAGCAGATAATCAACCAGCAGTTGATATTCACGTGCTACAAGGAGAAAGACCTATGGCAGCAGATAACAAAACATTAGGTCGCTTCCAATTAACAGATATTCCACCAGCACCACGTGGTGTACCACAAATTGAAGTATCATTTGATATCGATAAAAATGGAATCGTTAATGTGCGTGCAAAAGATTTAGGAACTAATAAAGAACAAACAATTACGATTAAATCTTCAACAGGGCTATCTGATGATGAAATTGAACGCATGGTTAAAGAAGCGGAAGACAATGCTGAATCAGATAAACAACGAAAAGAAGAAGTTGAACTTCGTAATGAAGCGGATCAGCTAGTATTTACTGCTGAAAAGACTTTGAAAGACCTAGAAGGAAAAGTTGATGAAGCTGAAGTGAACAATGTAAACGAAGCGAAGGATGCTCTGAAGGCAGCTATAGAAAGTAATGAGCTAGAAGAAATCCGTGCTAAGAAAGATGCTCTTCAAGAAATTGTTCAACAGCTATCAATGAAACTTTACGAGGAAGCAGCTCAACAAGCTCAAGCTCAACAAGGTGCTGAAGCTGGTAACAATGAAGGTCCTAAAGGTGACGATGTAGTAGATGCGGAATTTGAAGAAGTAAAAGACGATAAATAAGCTTCACAAAGTCAAAGTCAGTCATAATATGACTTTGACTTTTTTATAAGGAAGCCGAAACTATATTTAATTCCCATTATTATCAGTTGAATGGATAATGGCGCTTGTGCTTATCGGGGATGAGCAAGGCGCTTATGCATTTCTAATTGTCTAGCTCCAGCGCCTATCCCTTGAGGTCACTTCGCCATTTCACTAGAAGGTAAAAAGCGCCTTCAACTGAAATGACATTAGTCTTGTCGGTGATAAACAAGCGCTTGCGCTTTTCTTATGATAGATGATAGAATTATCTTTATGTGAATGAACCGGGAGTGGATTTTTAAATGAGTAAAAGAGATTACTATGAGGTGCTAGGGATTAGTAAAAGTGCTTCACAAGATGAAATTAAGAAAGCCTACCGCAAACTTTCCAAAAAATATCACCCTGACATTAATAAAGAACCAGACGCTGCAGATAAATTTAAAGAAGTAAAAGAAGCATATGAAACTTTGAGTGATGATCAAAAGCGTGCCCATTATGATCAGTTTGGTCATACAGATCCAAATCAAGGATTTGGTGGTGGTGGTGACTTTGGTGGTTTCGGTGGTTTTGAAGATATTTTTAGTACATTCTTTGGTGGCGGAGGACGCCGTCGTGATCCAAATGCTCCCCAACAAGGGGCAGACCTTCAATATACAATGACATTAAAATTCGAAGAAGCAGTTTTTGGTAAAGAAACTGACATTGAAATTCCAAGAGAAGAAGAATGTAAAACATGCCATGGTTCGGGAGCAAAACCAGGA
Source organism: Bacillus sp. SM2101 (assembly GCF_018588585.1). Classification (NCBI taxonomy): domain Bacteria; kingdom Bacillati; phylum Bacillota; class Bacilli; order Caryophanales; family Bacillaceae; genus Bacillus; species Bacillus sp. SM2101. The sequence continues at coordinate 352,175 of NZ_JAEUFG010000001.1, read as the reverse complement.
ACGAAACCTGAAACGTGTAAACATTGTAATGGTAGTGGTCAGCTAAGTGTTGAACAAAATACACCGTTTGGCCGTATAGTTAATAGACGTGTTTGTCATCATTGTGAAGGTACCGGGAAAAAAGTGACCCAAAAATGCTCAACTTGTAATGGAGCTGGAAAAGTAAAGAAAAGAAAAAAAATACACGTGAAAATTCCATCTGGAATTGATGATGGTCAGCAACTACGTGTAACAGGTCAAGGGGAAGCCGGTATAAACGGTGGACCAGCAGGTGATCTCTATATTGTCTTTCATGTGAAACCACATGAATTTTTTGAGCGTGAAGGTGACGATATTTATTGTGAAATGCCGCTTACATTTGCTCAGAGTACTCTGGGTGACGAAATTGAAGTTCCTACTCTTCACGGAAAAGTTAAGCTAAAAATACCAGCAGGTACTCAAACAGGAACAAAGTTCCGTCTTCGTGGTAAAGGTGTACCAAATGTTCGTGGGTATGGTCAAGGTGACCAGCATATTCAAGTTAGAGTTATTACACCAACAAAGCTTACTGAAAAACAAAAACAATTGTTAAGAGAGTTTAATGAGCTGGGGAATCAGGAAGCTCCTGACGAACATGATGACAGCTTTTTTGCAAAAGTTAAGAGAGCTTTTAAGGGGGATTAACCCACGATTCAAATTAAACATATTAATCAGGTGGGTTTTTACCTCACCTGATTAATATGTTTACAAGCTGTAAATATGACCTAGACTTTTATTATAACTGTTATATTATCTATTAAGGGTATGATTTAAGGGAACTAAATATCATCAAAAGGTATTCAACACTGGAATTATTGATTCATTTCATGATTGTAAATGAATCTTTTGTTATGATAATATAACATACTTAATTAACGTTCCTATAAAGAGTAAGTACTCAACTAAAAAGTAACAATTAACATCGAAGATTACGAAGAGTCTAAATAATTATTAATGGAGTTGGTAGATATGAAATGGTCTGAAATTTCTATTCATACGACACAGGAAGCTGTCGAACCTATTTCTAACATTTTACATGAAGCAGGTGCAGGTGGTGTAGTTATAGAAGATCTACACGATTTAACAAAGGAAAGAGAAACTGCATACGGTGAAATCTACCAACTCAACCCTAATGATTATCCTGAAGAGGGCGTAGTCATTAAAGCATATTTACCTGTTAACAGCTTTTTAGGGGAAACAGTAGAGGAAATTAAAGAAGCTATTAATACGTTATTAATATATGATATTGATATAGGAAGTAACAGAATTACAATTAGTGAAGTAAATGAAGAAGAGTGGGCAACTGCTTGGAAAAAGTATTATAATCCTGTTAAAATTTCTGAGAAGTTCACGATTGTACCAACTTGGGAAACGTATACGCCAGTGAGCAGTGATGAGCTAATTATTGAGCTTGATCCTGGCATGGCATTTGGGACCGGGACACATCCAACAACTGTCATGTGTATTCAAGCACTTGAGCGAACAGTAAAGCAAGATGACAAAATACTTGATGTTGGTACAGGTTCTGGAGTACTAAGTATAGCAGCAGCTTTACTAGGTGCTGACAAAGTGTTCGCTTATGATTTAGATGAAGTAGCAGTTGCAAGTGCAAGAATCAACACGAAATTGAATAAAGTAAGTGATAATGTCATAGTTGAGCAAAACAACTTATTAGATGGAATTGAAACCAAAGTAGACATCATTGTTGCAAACATATTAGCTGAAATTATACTTAGGTTTGTTAAAGATGCCTATCGCCTTTTAAAACCAGGTGGCATGTTCATTACGTCAGGTATTATTAATACAAAAAAAGCCTTGGTGAAAGAGACATTGCAAAATACTGGGTTTGTTATTGAAGAAACAATCACGATGGAAGACTGGGTTGCTATGATTGTCAAAAAGCCCCTGTAATAGTAATTTACTACCCTTTTGTGGATAGAAGGTGTTCAATATGCAGCGCTATTTCATAGATGACAAAAAATACGAGCAAAATGACCAAATAATAATAACTAATGATGATCATCATCATATTACCCGTGTGATGAGGATGAACGTAGGAGATAGTATATATGTAATAGTTGGACAAAGGACTGCGCGTTGTGAAATAGTGGAAATTACCAATGAAGAAGTATTAACAAATATTGTAGAATGGGTAGAGAGCTCAAATGAACTACCTATTAAAGTAACAATAGCGAGTGGGTTGCCTAAAGGGGATAAGCTTGAATTAGTGATTCAAAAGGGAACTGAATTAGGTGCCAATTCGTTTATCCCTTTTAATGCTGCTCGTTCAATCGTGAAATGGGATGAACAAAAAGGCTTAAAAAAAATTAAACGCTGGCAGAAAATTGCTAAAGAAGCGGCGGAGCAGTCTCATCGAAATAAAATTCCAGATATATACGACCCAATGACCTTTAAGAAGTTACTTGAAAATAGTGCTAATTATGATTACAAGCTGATTGCATATGAGGAAGAAGCAAAAATAGGAGAACAATCGGTACTTGCTGCTACCTTAAGCAAAATGGTCGCTAGTCAATCTCTGTTAGTAGTATTTGGTCCAGAAGGTGGACTTTCAGAAAAAGAAGTAGAAGAATTACGTTCCCACGGTTTTAAATCTTGTGCCCTAGGTCCAAGAATCTTACGGACAGAAACAGCGCCGATATATTTATTATCTGCTGTTTCTTATCATTTTGAACTATCGAGGTGATGAAGATGCCTTCAGTTGCGTTTCACACTCTTGGTTGTAAAGTTAACCATTATGAAACAGAAGCTATTTGGCAATTATTTAAAGAAGCAGGCTATGAACGTATTGAATACGATCAAACTGCTGATGTTTATGTAATAAATACTTGTACTGTAACAAATACAGGTGATAAAAAAAGCAGACAGGTGATTCGTCGTGCTGTTAGAAGAAATCCAGATGCGGTCATTTGTGTAACGGGTTGTTATGCGCAAACCTCTCCAGCAGAAGTAATGGCTATTCCTGGAGTCGATATTGTTGTCGGGACACAGGATCGTATAAAAATGCTGGATTATATTGAGCAATATCAAGCGGAACGTCAACCAATTAATGGTGTTGGAAACATTATGAAAGCCCGTACTTATGAAGAGCTCGAAGTTCCAACATTTACAGATCGGACTAGAGCATCTTTAAAAATACAAGAAGGTTGCAATAATTTTTGTACATTTTGTATCATTCCTTGGGCACGTGGACTCATGCGTTCACGAGATCCACAGGAAGTAATTAAACAGGCACAGCAGCTCGTTGATGCTGGATATAAAGAGATTGTATTAACAGGTATTCATACGGGTGGATATGGCGAAGATATGAAAGATTATAATTTGGCAATGCTTTTACGTGAGCTTGATGAACAAGTAATAGGCTTAAAGCGTATTCGTATATCGTCGATTGAAGCAAGCCAAATTACGGATGAAGTGATAGATGTCCTAAATAAATCAGATAAAATAGTTCGTCACCTGCACGTTCCATTACAATCAGGTTCTGATACTGTCTTAAAACGTATGCGTAGAAAATATACGATGGAGCATTTTGGGGAAAGGTTGACAAAACTTAAAGAAGCCCTTCCAGGTCTTGCAATTACATCAGATGTGATTGTAGGATTCCCAGGAGAAACATCTGAAGAATTTATGGAGACATATAATTTTGTTAAAGAACATCGTTTCTCAGAACTTCATGTGTTTCCATATTCTAAGCGAACTGGAACACCAGCAGCTCGTATGGAAGACCAAGTAAACGAACAAATAAAAAATGACAGAGTCCATCAATTAATAGCGTTATCAGATCAATTGGCAAAAGAGTATGCTTCTGATTTTGAAGGAGAAGTACTTGAGGTTATTCCTGAAGAGCGGTTAAAGGATGATCCTAGTGGTGAATTATATGTGGGCTATACAGATAATTATTTAAAAGTAATCTTGCCTGCAAATGATGAAATGATTGGCAAAATAGTCAAAGTAAAAATTACAAAAGCCGGTTATCCTTATAATGAAGGCCAATTCGTTAAAGTAATTGAAGATGACAATGTTATTAACAATATTAAGCTTTCGTCTTAAAAGTCCAGATTACGCTGGACTTTTTTTGTTTAGGCCCATTCTATCATTAATGTTGTGAATTAATTAATCAGCATTTTAAAAACAGCATAGATGCCAAGAAACTATCGTTGCAGCCTACGAAAAACAACAAACAATGTGAATGGAGCTTTTTTAATGGGCTAACACAGCGTCATCATAATATGACTTTATGGTCATTAACTTAACCTTTGATGACGCTGTTCAAGTGTGCACGATTTTGCTCATTATGTAGCTTGATTGCGTATTCAGTTATATCTATGCCATATGATGGTAACAAACTACAATAAAAGTAAACTTTAGTTAAGCTATTTTTTTTGTGCTATGGATTCGAATAATAAATGAAGCAATTAGGCCAGTAAGTGGCAGGGCGATAAGAGAGCAAATAACATTAAAAATAACGCTAACATGAGCTAACTGAACATCAGGAATAGTGGTGAGGAGTTCAGCTATTGTACCTAGGCTTTTTATAAAAGGGTAGAAAATGGCTACACCTAATACATTTAACCAAATATGTGCATACGCAGTTAATTTTGCCTCATGACTAGCACCGATACTAGCTAAGAATGCAGTTATACATGTTCCGATATTTGACCCTAAAATAATGGCGATTCCGGCCTGTAAACTTAAGACATTTTCATTCATAAAGCCCATAACAATTCCTGTTGTCGCAGTACTAGATTGTATAATTGCTGTCAAAAACGTTCCTAAACCTACGCCAAAAATACCACTTTTATTTGTAATCTCTAAAAAAGACTGCACAGAAGGTATGAGCGATAGGGGTTCTGCTAATTGCTCAAAGCCATTCATTGCGACGAATAAGCAGCCTAATCCAAATGCGATGGCTCCTGTACTAAAAAGCTTAATATTGTTTGTAAATAAAAACAAAAATCCTATGATAATGAGTGGCAAAATTGCTGCTTCTAAATCAATGGTTATGAATTCTGTAGTAAATGTTGTTCCGATATTTGTTCCTAGGATTATTCCAATAGACTGTTTAAAGTTTATGTAGCCTGTTGCTACTAAGCCGATTGTTATAATCATAACTGCAGAACTACTTTGCAATAATGCAGTAACAACAATCCCGACTAGAAAACCGCTAAACGGATTTATTGTAAGTCTTTTGATAACATGTTTCATCTTTTCGTGTGAAATATTAAATAAACCTATCCGCATCACGGTCATTCCAAATAGAAATATTGATAAATAAACAGCAAATAATGAAATGATTTTTGCCATTGCCATGTAAATCACCTCTCCTATCACATTGTATGGACAAGGGTAACATTACATGACACCAATTTTGGTTGACCTTTAATACCGATTATACTATAATTGCAAAGTACATGTTTAATTACATGTTGTTTAGATTGTGAGTGGTTGTTTTCGGAGGGAGGGAAATAGAATGTCAAAAACTGTCGTTCGTAAAAACGAATCGCTTGAAGATGCTCTTCGTCGTTTCAAACGTTCGGTTTCTAAAACAGGTACGTTACAGGAAGCTAGAAAGCGTGAATTCTATGAAAAGCCAAGCGTAAAACGTAAGAAGAAGTCTGAAGCCGCTAGAAAGCGTAAATTCTAAAAGAGGGTGTAGTTATGGGTCTTCTTGAACGTTTAAATACTGATATGAAGCAAGCGATGAAAAATAAAGAAAAAGAAAAACTTTCCGTCATTAGGATGGTTAAGTCTTCACTTCAAAATGAAGCCATTAAAATAGGCAGTAGCCAACTATCTGAAGACGAGGAGTTAACTGTACTTTCTCGCGAATTAAAACAACGTAAAGACTCCCTCCAAGAATTTGAAAAAGCTGGTCGTTCAGACCTGGTAGATAAACTGAAAGATGAAATTTCATTATTAGAAATTTATATGCCAAAGCAACTTTCAGAAGATGAAATTAAAGAAATAGTGAAAGAAACCATTGCTGCAGTGAATGCTTCTTCCAAAGCTGACATGGGTAAAGTAATGGGAGCGTTGATGCCAAAGGTCAAAGGTAAGGCCGATGGTTCTCTCGTGAATAAAGTTGTACAACAATTTCTTTCTTAATAAAACAGCACCCAATGATAGGTGCTGTTTTTTAAATTCTTTTCTGTTACTGAAACTTTTTTAAATTGTAAACGTATAAGGATACATAGGCAATTTCTAAAATTAGAAAGGAGGGTCTATAAAATGAGAAGAATACGTTTACAATTCTTTGTTATGATGTTATTTACAGCAGTTATACTATCTTTTATCCCTATGAAAGGCTCCACTAGTGGGGAACTGGTCTATGTCATTCCTTTGGAAGACACTGTAGAGAAAGGTTTATATGCGTTCATTGATCGTTCAATTTCTGAAGCAGAGGAAGCTGGAGCAGATTTAATCATACTAGAAATAAATACCCCTGGTGGAGCGGTGGCTGCTGCTGGAGAAATTGGAAAGCGAATTAGCTCTACAGATGTTCCGATTGTGGCATATATTAATATTCATGCTCTATCAGCAGGTGCATATATTGCATTAAATGCAGATGAAATTTATATGAGACCAACTGCCTCTATGGGGGCTGCAGCGGTCATAACAAGTGATGGTAATGCAGCAGACGAAAAGGCTCAATCATCATGGAATACATCGATGGAAGGAGCTGCGGCTTTGAACGGTCGTGACCCTATATACGCGATCGCTATGGCTGATAAAGAGGTTGATCTTCCAGAGTATAATGCAGAGAAAGGAAAGCTGTTAACTTTAACAGCTGATCAAGCCTATGAAGTGAAGTATGCTGAAGGTATCGTAAATAATCGCTCAGAGCTAACGCAATTACTCGGTTTTGACAATCCAGAGATTGTGGAAACAAAAGTGAGTTTGGCAGAAAATATCGCGAGATTTATTACAAACCCGGTTGTTGTACCCATTTTATTATCAATCGGCAGCATAGGCTTATTGGTTGAGTTATACTCACCAGGATTTGGTGTGCCAGGCTTAATGGGGGCGTCGAGTCTATTATTGTTCTTCTACGGCCATTTTGTAGCAGGCCTTGCAGGAATGGAAGCTATTATCTTCTTTTTTGCTGGCGTTGTGCTCATTATTTTAGAATTTTTTGTCCCGGGGGGAATATTAGGGATGATTGGCTTTGGGTCAATTCTTACTAGCTTATTTTTAGCGACAGACGATGTCGGTCACATGGCGGTATCGTTACTAATTGCTATTTTTGTTACAATATTAGCCTCAATTCTATTATTTAAAGTGTTTGGCAAAAAAATACGTATTTTTAACAGAATAATTCTAAGGGATTCTACAAATAGTGAAGAAGGCTATATAACGAATAGGAATAGAAATGATTTGATTGGAAAAGAAGGTTATACAACTACTGCACTTCGTCCATCTGGAACTGTTGTGATCGATAATGAACGCCTAGATGTTGTCACTGAAGGTGGTTATATCGATAATAATAAAAAAATTAAAGTGATTAAAACAGAAGGAGCTCGTATTGTAGTTAGAGAAATAGTATAGAATGCAATTATAAAATGTTGTAGAAAGTAATAAGAACTATAATATATCAAGGAGGAATATGTTTATGCAATTCGACACTGGAACTATTTTAGTATTGTTAGCTGTAGCACTTGTCATAATTGTTTTAGCCGTATTATTTACGTTTGTTCCAATTATGCTCTGGATATCTGCTCTAGCTGCAGGTGTAAGAGTAAGTATTTTCACTTTAATCGGAATGAGGTTACGTCGAGTTATTCCGTCAAGGGTCATCAATCCGTTAATTAAAGCAGTAAAAGCTGGCTTAAATGTTAGTACAAATCAATTGGAGAGCCACTATTTAGCAGGAGGTAACGTAGATAGAGTTGTGAACGCTCTTATTGCCGCACAGCGTGCGAATATAGAGCTGTCATTTGAACGTTGTGCTGCGATAGATTTAGCTGGTCGTGACGTATTAGAAGCAGTTCAAATGAGTGTTAACCCTAAAGTAATTGAAACACCATTTATTGCGGGTGTTGCAATGGATGGAATAGAGGTAAAAGCGAAAGCACGTATTACAGTGCGTGCAAACATTGATCGCTTAGTCGGTGGTGCTGGAGAAGATACAGTTATAGCCCGTGTAGGTGAAGGGATTGTAAGTACAATTGGTTCTTCAGGTAATCATAAAAAAGTTTTAGAAAACCCAGATTTAATTTCTCAAACAGTGTTAGCGAAAGGTCTAGATTCAGGAACGGCATTTGAAATCTTGTCGATTGATATTGCCGATATTGATATCGGTAAAAATATTGGGGCAGAGTTGCAAATAGATCAAGCTGAAGCAGATAAAAATATTGCCCAAGCTAAGGCGGAAGAACGAAGAGCTATGGCTGTTGCCAAGGAGCAAGAGATGACGGCTCGTGTTCAAGAGATGCAAGCTAAAGTTGTTGAAGCCGAAGCCGAGGTTCCTCTCGCTATGGCAGATGCATTACGGACAGGTAAGCTAGGAGTCATGGATTACATGAGTCTGAAAAATATAGATGCTGATACAAATATGAGAGACTCTATAGGAAAGCTTACTGACGATCAAGATGAAGATGAACAATCGTAGCATTCATGATGGGGGTGACTCCTAATGGAGCAAATTATAGATTTCTTCATATCAAATATAGTTTTATTAGTGATTTTGTTTGGTGTGTTTTCTAGAATATTTAAAGGTTTTTCATCAGGGGCTTCTAATTCAAGAAGAACTTCAACAACAAATGAAGAAAAGCCTGTTATTTTTAATGAAGTGGAAGACATGCATATTCCTCAAACAAGTACTGTGGAACACGAAAATGAAGTTGTTGAGTCAAAAGTAGATTTATATCATCAATTAAAAGAAGTTGTTAGGGAACGGAACAATCAATCAATAGAAAAAACTGAACCAATGCAGAAGAAAAGCTCTAAACAGGTGCAGAAGGAAAATAAGCTGTCGATAACGAAAAAGAGTGTTGTCCAAGGAGTTATTTTTAGCGAAATTCTTGGAGCTCCACGAGGAAAAAAACCATATCAGCCAATCTCACACCATTCACAGTCGAAAATGGGTCAATCTAGATAAGAAATTATAGTGATAGAACCCCCTTTTAACTCATAAACATGAGTTGAAAGGGGGTTCTTTTATTATGAAGAAATTGCGGCACCAAATGAGAAATTGGCTTACAAATAAATTAGAACTACCCGCAGATGTGACGATGGACCTTCCCCGCATAACAATGATTGGGCAATTACACATATATATTGAAAACCACCGGGGATTGCTTTCATTTTCTGATGATGAACTGCGATTATTGTTAAAGCAAGGTCAACTGCTCATAAAAGGGGAGTCCTTTGTGATCAAAATGATTCAACCAGAGGAGCTCTTATTGGAAGGGAAAATCGAACAAGTTACATATATTAATGACTAATTAAGGGGGAAGAAATGAAAAATCAGTGGTTGAACTTTATGACTGGTGTTATTCAGGTAAATGCTAAAGGTAAAGGTATTGAACGATTTATAAATCAATGTATTCAAAATGATATAAATATATGGAATGTTAAGAGACAGGGAACAGAATCAGTTACTTTTTTTATGTTACTGAAAGATGTTAGTAAGGTAAGAAGAGTTGTAAGAACATTTGACTGTAAGCTTTTTTTTATCCAAAAAGTTGGACTACCTTTCCTAATGAAAAAAGTACTTACGAATAGTGGTTTTTTACTTGGGGTATTACTTTTTTTTGTCATTATGATTCTGTTATCGAATATCGTCTGGCAGATTGAAATTGATGGCGCACAACCTCAAACTGAGCATCAAATATATCAACATTTAGATGAAATGGGTGTTAAAAAAGGGAAATTACAATTTCTCCTTGAAGATGTCGATGTTATTCAACAGCAGTTAACGAACAATATTGATTCAATTACTTGGATTGGTGTAGAACTAAGGGGAACTACATATCATTTTCAAGTAGTTGAGAAGGAAGAACCAGAAGAACCAGAACAAATTGGACCTCAACACTTAGTAGCAAAAAAAGAATCAGTAATTACTGAGATGTTTGTAGAAGAAGGTCAGGCTATTGTTGAAATCAATCAACATGTCAATAAAGGAGAATTACTAGTAAGTGGAATGATCGGAAAAGAAGATAATACTCAAATAGTCGCTGCACGTGGAAAGGTATATGGTGAAACATGGTATCGGGCAACAGTGAAAACACCACTATCCCAAACAATACATGTACTTACTGGTAATTCAAAGTCAAAGCATCTATTATCATTTGGGGGTGTAACTCTTCCATTTTGGGGATTTGCAAAAAATGACTATAGGAATTATGAAGCATACGAAACAACAAAAGATCTTCATTTATTAAATTGGAAGCTGCCAGTATCATATATGAAAAATGTGATAAGGGAAACAGAGACAGTTGAAAGAGTCTATTCAGTGAAGCAAGCAAAAGAACTGGCAATTGAATCTGCACGAACAGAATTGCAAACTAAACTTGACGAAGATGCAACTATAAAAGAAGAAAAAGTTTTGCACGAAACGAATGAGAATGGTAAATTAAAGGTAGAAATTATTTACACAGTAATAGAGAATATCGCAATTGAGAAGCCAATCATTCAAGGAGATTAAATAATGTCAGAAGCGTTAGTAACGATAAAACAACAGGTAAAAAACGCAAATGAAGCCATTTCATTATTTGGTATTCATGATACTAACTTAAAGCGTATTGAAGAAGAACTACAAGTAACGATTGTAACCCGTGGTGAAACAGTAAGTGTATCTGGTGACAATGAGAATGTACAGCAAGCTGATGAGATACTAACACAGTTATTGAAGCTAATTAGAAAGGGTATTCAAATTGGTGAACGAGATGTTTTATATGCCATTCAACTAAGTAAAAAAGGCACGCTAGAATATTTTGATGAACTTTTTAAAGAGGAAATTGCTGTAACAGTAAAAGGCAAATCAATTCGCGTGAAAACTCTCGGACAGCGTCACTATATCTCATCAATTAAGAATAATGATATGGTGTTTGGTATTGGACCAGCAGGGACAGGGAAAACGTATTTAGCAGTAATAATGGCAGTGAACGCATTAAAAAATGGACATGTCAAAAGAATCATTCTTACTCGACCTGCTGTTGAAGCAGGGGAGAATCTTGGATTTTTACCTGGAGATTTACAAGAGAAGGTAGATCCATATTTACGTCCATTGTATGATGCCCTCCATGATGTTTTAGGAGTTGAACATACCGTTAGATTAATTGAGCGAGGGATTATTGAAATCGCCCCATTAGCGTATATGAGAGGTAGAACATTAGACGATGCATTTATTATATTGGATGAAGCTCAAAATACAACACCTGCTCAAATGAAAATGTTCTTAACTAGATTAGGCTTCGATTCAAAAATGGTGATTACTGGAGATATTTCTCAAGTAGATTTACCTAAAGGAGTAACTTCAGGGTTGGCTATTGCAAAGGAAATTTTGGAGAACATTAAAGGCGTTTCTTTTGTTTTTCTAGAACAATCAGATGTAGTACGACACCCTTTAGTGAGTAGAATTATTACAGCATATGACAAAGCCAATTTATAAAGCTTATGACCCTTGCAAATGATTGTATGGGTCAATTTCCTATATATATTCTATGCTAATGTTTGTTACGGTTATTGTTCGGTAACATTGTTGCTCTTTTAAAGACATCCAACAGCCATACGAGGTTCTAAGAGGTTTTCATCGTTTAGTTAAGGATAAGAAGTTAAGGTAAGCTAGTTGTATCGTGTTTTAGCCTAAGTATAAGGCTGTTTTCGCATAGATTATTTGTTTTTCGTACAGAAACATAATCACGGATACAACTAGATATCGTGTCATCATCTCGTCTATAAAATGATGACTGTATATTAAAACGTCTTCTTTATATTCTAGTTCAGGAACGATAGCAACAAAGTTTACGAAAAGAGCCTAGTATGAAAAATAACATTGCGGCAAAAGCAGCTTTTCTAACAAAGGAGGGGAGCAAAATTCATGAAACTAATCGAATATATGAAAAAACTTTTAACATTGCTAAAAGAATATAAGTTTGTTCATATCGGTTTTTATGTTGTTATAGCAGCGGTTATATTTTTTGCTTTATATAGTAACGTAGAGCCAAAGAAGTACAATATCCAATTACACAATGATGCAGAACAAACGATATACTCCCCAAAAACGATAGAAGATAAAGAAATGACTGAGCGAAAAAGAAAGGAAGCTGCTGGAGAGGTACAGGATGTATTCTTACAAAAGAAAGAATATGAAGAAAATAGCGTAGATGTAATTTCTGACTTTTTTTCTTGGATTGATGAAGTCAATGGAGAATTGAACGAAAAATATGCAAATATAAGAGCGGTTATTGAAAACGAAGAAGGCATAGAAAATGAAGAAGCTGAATTAGAGACACAACGCTTAGAACCGACTGATGAAGAAAAAATAGAGTTACTCAAAACAAAGATGCCAGAAGATATAGTTAATCTATTCACAGATCAGGAGATCGAAGTTCTATTTCAAGCTACGCCTGAGCAATTAATAAGTGCTCAAGAGAAAGCTATTACAGTAGTCCAAAATATTATGAGTGAAGAACTCCGTACTAATGAAATAGAAAGTGCAAAAAGACAAGCAGAGAATGAATTACAGTACCTCAATGTTAAATCTTCGTTAAGGAATACGATATCTAAGTTAGTGAAATTCGTCATTATTCCTAACATGATTTATGATGTAGAAGCTACCGAGGAAAAACGGGAACAGGCAAGGAACGCTGTGGAGCCCGTGATGATTATTCAAGGTCAAATTATTGTAGAGGAAGGAGAGCTGATAACTCAAGATATCATTAGAAAGCTTGAAGTAATTGATTTAGTCCAAAATAAACGTTCTTTTCAGCCTTTTATAGGACTTGGCTTAATGATAGGTTTGATGTTAGCAGCAGTTGCATACCATTTCTCTAGAGATGAAAGTAAAAGGTCTAATAAGAATGTGGACTTATTGTTATATACAATCATATTCACTATAACGATTTTGTTGATGAAAGGAACTAGTTTACTGCATCAGTTTGGATGGTCAGATATTGGTTATTTAACTCCAATTGCTGTAGGCCCTTTGTTAATCAAGGTGTTCATAAATGATCGCTTAGCGGTATTAACTAGTACGATATTTGCTGTGTGCGGTAGTATTATGTTTAACGAAGGAGTTATTGGTTCTTTTAATTTTTCGATTGGTGTTTACTTTTTATGTAGTGGCTTAGTAGGTGTGTTTTTCTTAGATCGAATTAACCGTCGTGCAAAAATTCTTCAATCTGGTCTATTTATTTCGGTAATTAATATTATTGTAATTACATCAATCATGTTACTGAAAAACGGACAATATTCTTTATTGGAAATAGGAATTTACGTAGCAATGGCGATATTTTCAGGTCTCTCAGCAGCTGTTCTCACAATCGGAATTATGCCATTTTTAGAAGCAGGTTTTGGCATACTTTCGACGATAAAACTTATAGAACTGTCAAATCCAAACCATCCTTTGTTAAGGAAAATACTAGTGGAGACTCCAGGGACATATCATCATAGCGTAATGGTTGCAAATCTATCTGAGGCTGCATGTGAAGCCATTGGTGCCAATGGTTTATTAGCAAGAGTCGGTTCATATTACCATGACATAGGAAAGACGAAGAGGCCTCAATTTTTTATTGAAAATCAAATGAATATCGAAAATCCTCATAACAATATTGCCCCGCAACTAAGTAAAAATATAATCATTGCACATGCAACAGAAGGGGCAGAAATGTTAAGGAAACACAAGTTGCCAACTGAAATTGTGGATATAGCAGCACAGCATCATGGAACATCATTAATAAAGTATTTTTATCATAAAGCTCAACAGCAATCTGAAATTCCTATATCAGAAGAAGAGTTTCGCTATCCAGGGCCAAAACCACAAACGAAGGAAGCTGCCATTATAGGAATTGCAGATAGTGTAGAAGCAGCAGTACGCTCGCTAACAAATCCTAGTTCAGCAGAAATTCAAAAGCTCATTAAGAATATCATTGCAGATCGATTACAAGATGGGCAGCTGAACAATTGCGATTTAACTTTGAAAGAGCTTGATGTTGTTTCATCATCTCTATGTGAAACTTTAAAAGGGATATTCCACTCAAGAATTGAATATCCAGAAGCAACGAGACAGAAGGTGAAAGAGGCATGAGTTTAATTATCGATTTTATTGACGAAACAAAAAATGTGAGAGATGGACATCAAAACTTGGTGGAAGACATCTTACAATTTGTAGCAAAAAGAGAAAATATTGATGACGGAGCAGAAATATCAATTACATTTGTTAGCAATGAGCGCATACAAGAAATTAATCGAGAGTATAGAAATAAAGATCAACCGACTGACGTTATTTCATTTGCTATGGAAGAAATGGGGGAGGATGAAATCGAAATTACAGGGATAGAGCTTCCTGTAGTGCTAGGAGATATTATCATTTCTACAACCAAAGCAGAAGAACAGGCAGAAGAATATGGACATTCATTTGAGAGGGAGCTCGCTTTTTTATCAGTTCACGGATTATTGCATTTGCTTGGCTATGATCACGAGACCGAAGAAGAAGAAGTAATTATGTTTACTAAACAAAAGGAATTACTTGAACAATATGGGCTATCGAGATAGAAATAATAATAAATTTAGAAACAGTTTGTTGTTTGCGATAAATGGAATTAAACATGTAGCTAGTAAGGAAAGAAATTTTAAAATTCATATTAATATCGCCATTGTTGTGTTATTTTTAGGACTATTTGTTGGACTTTCTCCAATAGAATGGGTGGCAATCATCATTACAATAGGCATAATGTTGAGTCTGGAAATGATAAATACAGCTATTGAAAGAACAGTTGACTTAATTACAAATGATTACCATCCATTAGCTAAACTTGCCAAGGATATTTCAGCTGGAGCAGTTTTGCTTTTTGCGATTATTTCCGTTATGATTGGAATACTTATTTTTCTGCCAAAACTTATATTGTTTTTATAATCGAGGCGCTTCTGCATTTCGGATTGTCTAGCACCAGCGCCTATCCCCTCGAGTCACTTCGTCATTGCACTAGAAGGCCAAAAGCGCCTTCAAATGAAATGACTCCAGTGCTTATCAGGGATGAACAAGGCGCTTCTGCATTTCGGATTGTCTAGCATCAGCGCCTATCCCCTCGAGTCACTTCGTCATTCCACTAGAAGGCAAAAAACGCCTTCAAATGAAATGACTCCAGTGCTTATCAGGGATGAACAAGGCGCTTCTGCATTTCGGATTGTCTAGCACCAGCGCCTATCCCCTCGAGTCACTTCGTCATTCGACTAGAAGGCAAAAAACGCCTTCAAATGAAATGACTCCAGTGCTTATCAGGGATGAACAAGGCGCTTCTGCATTTCGGATTGTCTAGCACCAGCGCCTATCCCCTCGAGTCACTTCGTCATTCGACTAGAAGGCAAAAAACGCCTTCAAATGAAATGACTCCAGTGCTTATCAGGGATGAACAAGGCGCTTCTGCATTTCGGATTGTCTAGCACCAGCGCCTATCCCCTCGGGTCACTTCGTCATTGCACTAGAAGGCCAAAAGCGCCTTCAAATGAAATGACTCCAGTGCTTATCAGGGATAAACAAGGCGCTTTGTGCATTCCCCTTCAGTCACATTTGATGCACTCAAGGGCTATCGTTTTGTATGTTTCTTACTATTTTACGACATCTTGGAGGATTTTGATGAATACTACAAAATATCATTCAGGCTTTGTATCAATCATTGGTAGGCCGAATGTTGGAAAATCAACTTTTTTAAATCATGTAATTGGTCAAAAGATAGCAATTATGAGTGATAAACCTCAGACGACACGAAATAAAATCCAAGGGGTTTATACGGAAGACCACAGTCAAATTATTTTTATTGATACACCAGGAATACATAAACCGAAACACAAGCTTGGCGATTTCATGATGAAGGTAGCGCAGGATACTTTAAGAGAAGTTGATATCGTCCTATTTATGGTAAATGCTGTTGAAGGAATTGGCCGTGGTGATGAATATATTATTGAAAGATTACAAGCGGTGAACACGCCAGTCTTCCTTGTTGTAAACAAAATAGATGAAATCCATCCTGATGACTTGTTGCCGTTAATTAAGCAATATGAAACGAAATATGCGTTTAAAGAAATTGTTCCGATTTCTGCGTTACAAGGCAGTAATGTCGAAACGCTGTTAGACCAAATAAAAAAATATTTACCTGAAGGGCCTCAGTATTATCCGGAAGATCAGGTAACTGATCATCCTGAAAGATTTATTATTGCTGAGTTAATTAGAGAAAAGGCACTACATCTAACAAGAGAAGAGATTCCGCATTCTATTGCAGTGGTAATAGACGGTATTAAACGAAGAGAGAATAATAATGCCATTTATATTAGTGCAACGATAATAGTGGAAAGAAGCTCTCAAAAAGGGATAGTTATTGGAAAGCAAGGAAAGATGCTAAAAGAAATTGGAAAAAGGGCACGACATGACATTGAAACATTATTAGGAACGAAAGTGTTTTTAGAACTCTGGGTTAAAGTTCAAAAAGATTGGCGCAACAAATTGACACATATTCGAGACTTTGGTTTTAATGAAGAAGATTATTAATGATATCGATTTGGACAAGTTGTCATCCTGGACTTTTTCCCATAAAATATAGGGGTAGACGTTTAAGAAACACCTTTTAACAAAATTTGTGTAACATGATATTGGCAGGAGTGCTCACCCTAAACATAGGGATTGGAAGTTATATGCTAGCGTGTATCATCAGAAAGGTGGGATTCTTATGTTAGATTTTACCTGGAATATATTTAGTCGAACAGGTAACATTGATACGTACCTTCTTTTTAAGGAATTAGAGAAGGAAAACGATGGAGGACCCGAAGACAAAGAGAATGACCTAGCAAAACTAGATTTTCCAATGTCGTGATCTGCCTGAATTTTTGGTGGTGGACAAAACTTGTTACAAAAGTATGAAGGAATTGTTATCCGAACAAATGAATATGGTGAAACAAACAAAATTGTTACTCTATTTACTAGGGAAGCAGGTAAAATTGGAGTAATGGCTAGAGGAGCAAAGAAGCCTAATAGTCGTCTAGCCTCAATTACTCAACTATTTACTTATGGCCATTTCTTAATACAAAAAGGGAGTGGACTAGGCAACCTTCAACAAGGAGAAGCGAGCTCATCATTACGAGCTATTCGTGAAGACATATTTCGTACTGCATACGCGTCATATATTGTAGAGCTGACCGATAAAAGTACGGAAGACCTAAAAGCAAACCCTTTTTTATTCGAATTACTTTATCAAACACTCAACTATATGAATGAGGGAGAAGATTTAGAAATATTAACCTTCATTTATGAAATGAAAATTTTACAAGTATTAGGGTTACATCCGGTGTTAGATCATTGTGCCATTTGCCATAATAGTGAAGGACAGTTTGCTTTTTCTATAAAAGAAGGTGGTTTAATCTGTCATAGGTGTTATGGAAAAGATGCTCATCATTTGAAGATATCGCAGGCTACAGTAAGATTATTACGACTTTTTTACTATTATGATCTAAGTAGATTAGGCAGGATTTCTGTTAAAACTGAAACAAAGCAACAATTAAAGACAATCATAGCTGCATATTATGATGAATACTCAGGGTTAGCGTTAAAATCAAAAAGATTTTTAAATCAATTAGACAACTTGAAAAATAAACTATAATGTATTTAACATCAGCCTATTGTATTAAAACATACAGTAGGTTTTTTCAAAGCTACCAACTTAGTATATAATATCTTGTAGTAACAAACTACATAGGAGTATATATCACAATGGCTAAAATTAAAGGTGGTGATTACAATCGAATTAAGTAAACGACAGGAGCAAATACTACGAATTGTTAAGGACAATGGACCTATCACCGGTGAACATATTGCAGACCAATTAAATTTAACAAGAGCGACTTTACGGCCTGACTTAGCTATATTAACAATGGCAGGCTACTTAGAAGCAAGACCCCGTGTTGGCTATTTTTATACAGGAAAGACTGGTTCACAACTGTTGAGCGATAAAATAAAGAAAATCTTAGTTAAAGATTACCAATCAATTCCTGTTGTAGTTAATGAAGGTGTGTCGGTATATGATGCTATTTGTACAATGTTTTTAGAAGATGTTGGTACACTGTTCGTAGTAGATGATAACACTTCACTCGTTGGGGTTTTATCAAGGAAAGATTTACTTAGAGCTAGTATCGGTAAACAAGAGTTGACAACAATTCCTGTTAATATTATTATGACAAGAATGCCGAATATAACGATGTGTAAAAGAGATGACTTAATGATTGATGTTGCTAGAATATTAATTGAAAAACAAATTGATGCATTACCAGTCATAAAAGAAACAGACAAAGGATATGAAGTAATCGGTAGAATTACGAAAACAAATATGACAAAGGTACTTGTAGCAATAGAGGAAGATGAATTAATATAAACAATTTGTAAGTCTATTAATATACTGAAATGGGGGAATAGGATGAATAACCCACAAATATACGTAGTATCTGATTCTGTAGGAGAAACAGCAGAACTTGTTGTAAAAGCGGCAATATGTCAGTTTAGCAACACGAACATTGAAATTAAGCGAGTGCCATATGTAGAGGATACTTCTACACTTACCGAAGTAGTTTCACTAGCAAAAATGAATAATGCAATTATTGCTTATACGTTAGTCATTCCAGAAATGCGTACGTTTTTGATTGAAGAAGCAGCGCGTGAAGGTGTTGTAATTTATGATATTATTGGTCCACTTATAGATAAAATGCAAATTGCTTATGATACGAAACCTCGCCAAGAACCAGGTATGGTTAGAAAGTTAGATGACGAGTACTTTAAGAAAGTTGAGGCTATTGAGTTTGCTGTAAAGTATGATGATGGAAGGGACCCTCGAGGGATTTTAAGAGCTGACATTGTCTTAGTTGGTGTGTCACGCACTTCCAAAACTCCATTATCACAATATTTAGCTCATAAACGTCTAAAGGTGGCAAATGTACCAATCGTACCAGAAGTTGACCCTCCTGACGAACTATTTCAAGTACCTGCTAATAAATGCTTTGGGTTAAAAATAAGCTCTGAAAAATTAAACTATATAAGAAAAGAGCGTTTGAAGTCTCTAGGGCTGAATGATAAAGCGATATACGCAAATATAGATAGAATAAATGAAGAGTTAAGTTATTTCGATAATATTATTACCAAGATTGGTTGTGATGTTATTGATGTAACGAATAAAGCGGTAGAGGAAACAGCAAATACAATTTTAAACATCTATAATAATCGTACAATTTAGCGCATACACTTTTCAGTGATATGTGCTTTAGTATATTCAGCATTCAGCCCAATGGGTTGGTGAATTTATATAAATCGTCTTTTCGCAAACTTTTATGGATCGCAACATGTGTTTTTATATGTTTGTGATCGATATAGAACAGAAGCCACTACCTCTAGTTGTATATTCGTGTAAACCTTAAGGACGAAAAACAATAATAAATACGAAAACAGCGATGATATAGACTAACTACACGTAGTTTTAGGTGCTAACTGTTTGTTTTACAAATGATATCACTATATGTTATTGAATATGAGCTTAGTTTTTAATATAAAAACAACAATAAAGACTAAAGTAGCAATAAAGTTTGTTGTTATTTTTTTCATGCTTAAACTTGATTTATATTTATTTTATTTGTATAGCCAATCATTGAACTTTATATTATAATAAAAAATTGTGATAAAAAAGGTTTAGAGTTTGGTTATTACGAATAAACTATTTATTGTAAGTTGTCAAGGGGTAAACTTAAAAATAATTCGACAAAGAAAAGTAACAAATTTGTTACTTTTGTATTTATGATAAGGAGTATCTATGAAAAGAAGGAATCCTCGGAGTGATGTAGAATAGAGAGATATAGTAAAAAAGTTGTAAGGATCTTTGTAGATGCTGATTCTTGTCCAGTAAAATCAGAAATTGTTGAAGTTGCAAAAGATTATGTCGCAGATGTAACCTTTATCGCATCGTATGCACATGTCTCAGAAACTGACCTTGGAGCTAAGTGGATCTTTGTTGATTCAGCTAAAGAGGCAGTGGATTTACATATCATGAACAAAGTATGTGCAAATGATGTTGTCGTTACACAAGATCATGGATTGGCGAGTATTCTCCTACCGAAAGGTGTCGTTGTCATATCTCCACGTGGAAAAATATATCATGAAAACAACATGGATTTAATGCTACAGCTTCGGTATATTTCAGCAAAAGAACGGAGAGCTGGACACCATTCAAAAGGTCCAAAAGCGTTTTCATCAAATGATCGTAACTATTTTATCAAATCTTTTAAAAAAATTTTGTCGAAACTTGCAGGAATTAAATCATAAATAGAGAATAACTTTATCACACGGAGATGTTAGTTATGGGAAATCGAATTCCCGAAGAAGTTATCCAACAATTACATCACTCAACAGACATCGTTGATTTAATAAGTGAATATGTACAATTGAAGAAGCAAGGGAGAAACTATTTCGGACTTTGCCCATTCCATGGAGAAAAATCGCCTTCTTTTTCGGTCTCTCCAGAAAAGCAAATTTACCATTGTTTTGGATGTGGAGCTGGAGGAAATGCTTTTTCTTTTTTAATGGAACTTGAAGGCCTTTCTTTTGTAGAGGCAGCAGAACGCCTTGCAGCAAAGGTAGATGTTGATGTAAGCAAATACACAACTGCTCCTATTGAAGTGGCAAAATCTAATGAGAGCTCTAAGATGCTTGAAGCGCATGACTTATTGAAAAAATTCTATCATCATTTACTTGTCAATACAAAAGAAGGCCAAGACGCCTTGGATTATTTGCTTAATAGAGGCATTACGAAAGAGATGATAGAAAAATTTGAGATTGGGTATGCCCTGGATTCTTGGGATTTCATTTCAAAGTTTCTGATGAAAAGAGGATTTTCCGCCATACTATTAGAAAAAGCAGGATTAATTGTTAAAAAGGACGCGGATGGTTCATTTTATGACAGGTTCCGTAACCGTATTATGTTTCCGATATATGATCATCAGGGACGTGTAGTAGCATTCTCTGGAAGGGTGCTTGGAAATGAAAAACCAAAGTATTTAAATAGTCCAGAAAGCTCTATCTTTAACAAAAGAAAACTATTGTATAACTTTCATCAATCAAGGTTGCACATAAGAAAGCAACAGCATGTTATTCTTTTTGAAGGATTTGGAGATGTAATAGCTGCAAATAAGTGTGGCATTGAACATTCAATTGCAACGATGGGAACATCTTTAACTGATGAGCAAGCAAGGATAATAAGAAGAAATGTTGAATCAATTACCATTTGCTATGATTCTGATAATGCAGGAATCGAAGCATCCTTTCGTGCTTCAAAGCTATTATCTGATGAAGGATGCTTTGTGAAAATTGCGCAAATGCCTGAAGGCTTTGACCCTGATGACTACATTCAACAATATGGTGCAGAAAAATTTAATACCGATGTAATAGGGGCAAGTGTTTCGTTAATGTCATTTAAAATGCAATATTTAAGAAGAGGCAAAAACCTTCAAGATGAAGGGGAGCGCATGCGTTATATAGATGAAGCACTTAAGGAAATAAGCATTGTAGATAAGGCGGTTGAACGTGACCACTATATAAGGCAGCTATCTAGTGAGTTTTCTATATCATTAGACGCATTGCAGCAACAATTAAGCCAACTTCAAAAACAGGGACATCGTAAAAAGGATAATCATACATGGAATAGTAATAAAATATCATTTAGACCCCATACTCAGACAAAACTATTACCTGCATATCAAAATGCAGAACGTTTCCTAATTGCACATATGCTTCGTAATAAGGACATTGCATTTAAAGTTCAACAAACAATACAAGGCGACTTTAACATTGAGGAACATAGGGCAATAATTACTTATCTGTATGCATTTTATGAGGAAGGAAATGACGCTGACGTTAGCTCGTTCATCCAACATGTCCAAGATGGAAACCTTCAAAAAACAGTATCAGAAATTGCAATGTTGGCTATTAATGATGATGTATCAGAGCAAGAGCTTACTGATTATATAAACCATGTATTAACATATCCAAAACTTTTGAAACTAAAGGAAAAAGAGCTAGAAAAACAAAATGCCGAACAGCAAAAAGATTTTGTGAAGGCTGCAACCATTGCGAACGAAATTATACAAATATCAAGATCTCTTAAATAGGGACTTATTGTATAACTAGTTCCTCGTGAAAAGCTTGGAAGGAGGGGGACAGATGGCTGAAAAGTCAGCTCGTTCTAAAGATATTGATACTGAATTAACACTTGACCAAATAAAAGAACAATTAACAGAGGTAGGGAAAAAACGCGGGGTACTTACTTATGAAGAGATCGCCGAACGTATGTCAGGGTTTGAAATTGAATCAGACCAAATGGATGAATATTATGAATTTTTAGGTGAACAAGGTGTAGAATTAATTGGTGACGGTGATGAAGATAAAGACCCCAACGTCCAAGATCTAGCGAAAGAAGAAGAATTTGACCTTAATGACCTAAGTGTACCTCCAGGAGTAAAAATTAATGATCCAGTTCGGATGTATTTAAAAGAAATTGGCCGTGTTGATT
This sequence comes from Bacillus sp. SM2101, assembly GCF_018588585.1. NCBI lineage: Bacteria > Bacillati > Bacillota > Bacilli > Caryophanales > Bacillaceae > Bacillus > Bacillus sp. SM2101. Next base: position 329,388 of record NZ_JAEUFG010000001.1, on the reverse strand, counting down.
TGTTATCTGCTAAAGATGAAATATCACTAGCAAAACGCATTGAACAAGGTGATGAAGAAGCAAAACGTCGTCTAGCTGAGGCAAACCTTCGATTAGTAGTAAGTATTGCAAAGCGTTATGTTGGTCGTGGTATGTTGTTTCTTGACTTGATTCAAGAAGGCAACATGGGTTTAATCAAAGCGGTTGAAAAATTTGACTATGAAAAAGGATATAAATTTAGTACGTATGCAACCTGGTGGATTCGTCAAGCAATTACTCGTGCTATTGCAGATCAAGCGAGAACAATACGTATTCCTGTTCATATGGTCGAAACGATAAATAAATTAATTCGTGTTCAAAGACAATTATTACAAGATTTAGGTCGAGAACCTACTCCAGAAGAAATTGCTGAAGATATGGACTTAACACCAGATAAAGTTAGGGAAATTCAAAAAATTGCACAAGAGCCCGTATCACTTGAAACACCGATTGGGGAAGAAGATGATTCGCACCTAGGAGATTTTATTGAAGACCAAGATGCTACATCACCTTCTGAACATGCAGCGTATGAATTATTGAAAGAACAATTAGAAGATGTCTTAGATACGTTAACTGACCGTGAAGAAAATGTACTTCGCCTTCGATTTGGTTTAGATGACGGTAGAACGCGAACTCTAGAAGAGGTTGGCAAAGTTTTTGGAGTAACACGTGAACGTATACGACAAATTGAAGCAAAAGCACTGCGTAAATTAAGACATCCTAGTCGTAGTAAGCGACTAAAAGATTTTCTAGAATAATCTTGTCTTCGATTATTTTTCCATCACAATAGTTTACTTCAACTAAAAAGTTGGAGTGAACTATTTTTTTTTATAACATTTCTTGTAATTTATTGTACTGAATTGTTAGGTGTTTTGCAAATGGTTATAGAAATAAGTTTTTAAATATTTTAAAATGTTGAGAAAATTCATTAATTAACCTTATAATGGAATGTAAGCGTATACATTTTGTTGAGAGGAGAAAATATATGAATTTTGACTTAACAATGGAACAACAAGTTTTGCAAAAAACCATAAAAGAATTCGCTCAGGAGGAAGTTGCTCCAGGAGCAATTCAACGTGATAAAAATAAAATGTTTCCTCGAGAGATATTTAACAAATTGGCAAAGCTAGGATTAATGGGTCTTCCATTTCCAGAAGAATATGGGGGTGCAGGTGCAGATACAATTAGTTTTGCAATCGTAGTTGAGGAATTAAGTAAAGCATGTGCCTCTACAGGAATAACCTATTCAGCACATATTTCTTTAGGTGGGGCACCTATTAATTTATTTGGTTCTGATGAACAGAAGGAACTGTACTTGGCTCCTATATGTAATGGTGAATCGTTAGGGGCATTTGGGCTAACTGAGCCAAATGCTGGATCTGATGCTGGTGGAACGATGACTGAGGCGGTAGAAGATGGTGAAGATTTTGTGATTAACGGTAATAAGTGTTTTATAACTAATGCTAGCTTTGCTAAATTCTTAGCATTAACTGCAGTTACAAGTAGAAATGGGGATGAAAAAGAAATAAGCTCCATAATAGTTCCAACAAATGTGGAAGGCTTTTCAATCATTGATAATTATGAAAAAATGGGGTTAAATGCGTCAAATACTACAGAACTTGTATTAAGTAATGTAAGGGTTCCAAAAGAAAACATTTTAGGAACAAGAGGAAATGGCTTAAAACAGTTTTTAATCACGCTAGATGGAGGAAGAATTGGTATTGGTGCTATGGCAGTAGGAATTGCGCAAGCAGCATTTGAAAAGGCACATGCATATGCAAATGAAAGAGTTCAGTTCGGTAAACCCCTCTCAAAAATGTCGGCCATTCAATTTAAGCTTGCTGATATGGCCTTAAAGATTGAGCTTGCTAGAAATATGGTATACAAAGCCGCGTGGCTGAAAGACCATAAAAAATCATTTACGAAAGAGGCCGCTATGTGTAAGCTATATGCTTCTGAAATATGTATGGAAGTTACAAGTCAAGCTGTACAAATTCATGGTGGCTACGGGTACATGAAAGAGTATCAAGTTGAACGTTTGATGAGAGATGCTAAGCTGTTAGAAATTGGTGAAGGCACTTCAGAAATTCAAAGATTAGTCATTGCAAGACAAATTGGTTGTTAACTCGTATAACCCCTTATGTTTTAATCAATAATATGTGTATATTTTCGTAATAAAATTTCAAAATGTATAAGAACTTTGAATTAGGACTTTTCCTTCTATTTATTTTAAAGTAAAATAGAAGTTGTTTGTAAAATATAATTACTACTTGACTTCATTTTTTACATAAGGGGGTAAATGAAATGAACAGAAATCCACTAGTGCCTTATGCACTAATCGCGGTTTTAGGTATTGGTCTTATGTTATTCCTTTCTTTCAAAGGTTTAGGAGACGCTGAAAAGATTGCACTAGGTGAAGAGGAACCACAAGAAGAAGTCGTACAATCTCCAGAAGAAATTTATAATGGGAGCTGTATTGGCTGTCATGGTGGAAATTATGAAGGCGTAGCTGGTCCAGCGCTTCTAGGTGTTGGTGACAAGTTAGATTTGGATCAAATTAAAGATATTTTAGCAAACGGAAAAGGCACAATGCCAGGAGGATTAGTTCCAGCTGATCAATTGGATGCAATGGCTGAATGGCTAACAACATTAAAATAGGCTAAACCTTATACATGATGCAAAGTCCATACTTCGGTAATGGACTTTTTCATTTAGATCATTCATAATCGAATACAAAATAAAGATAGTGGTGAAAAGATGAACGAATTAAAGCTGTCCAAAAGATTAGAAGCTGTAGCAAAGTACATTCCAATGGGATCAAAGCTAGCTGATATTGGATCAGATCACGCATATTTACCTTGCTATGCTTTTTTACAAAAAAAGATAACTTTTGCAATTGCAGGAGAGATAACTGAAGGACCGTTTCAATCTGCAAATGACCAAGTGACCTCTTGTCATTTAAATAATGTGATAGATGTAAGAAAAGGTGATGGCTTGTCAGTAATCGAACGAGGAGAAGTCGATTGTATAACCATTGCAGGAATGGGTGGACTGCTAATCCGTGACATTCTAGAAACAGGCAAAGAAAAGCTCTCTGGGGTCAAGCGGTTAATTCTACAACCTAATGTGGGAGCAAAGCATGTAAGACAATGGTTTATTTTAAATGGGTGGGAGTTAATTGCTGAAACCATTTTAGAGGAAGATGAGAAAATATATGAAATTTTAGTAGCTGAAAGAGGAGCACCGTATGAGCCTTATGAAGAGGACATTGAAAAGGGTCTACTCGTAGGTCCATTTTTAGTAAAGGAGAATAATGATTCATTCAAGCGAAAATGGACAAATGAATTAAAGCATTGGCGAATGATTTTAGCAAAATTAGATCATGCTTCTCACTCCTACGATAATCTAAGTAAGAAAAAGGAACTTGAACAAAAAATTACATTAGTAACGGAGGCTTTAACATGAAAACACCAAATGGATTTGAAGTTATTCAATTATTTGAGCAGTTTTCTCCTAAGCATCTTGCAATGGAGGGTGACAAAATTGGGCTTCAAATAGGGACATTGAATAAGCCTATTCGTCATGTAATGGTTGCATTAGATGTTTTAGAAACAGTTATCGATGAAGCGATAGAAAATAGTGTTGATTTAATTATTGCTCACCACCCACTCATTTTTAGACCATTAAAAAATATCGTTACCGATCGACCTGATGGAAGGGTTATCGAAAAATGTATAAAAAATAATATTACCATCTATGCTGCTCACACAAATTTAGATGTTGCACAAGGTGGGGTAAATGATTTATTAGCTAAAGCACTTGAGCTTACAAAAGTAGAAGTGTTAGTTCCTACTTTTGAGTTGAATTTAAAAAAATTAGTTGTAACCGTCCCAGAGGCCCATGCTGATCAAATTAAAGAGGCAATCGGCAATGCCGGCGCTGGATTTATCGGTAATTATAGTCACTGTACCTTCAGTTCAGAAGGTGTAGGCACATTTCTACCTAAGGAAAATGCTAACCCTTATATAGGAACAGCTGGAAAACTGGAAACAGTAAAAGAACAGCGGATAGAAACGGTTTTCCCAGAAAACCTAGAAAAAAAAGTACTATCTGCAATGTTTAAGGCACACCCTTATGAAGAAGTAGCCTTTGACATTTATCCCCTTGATAATAAGGGAGAAATGAAAGGGTTAGGTAGGATAGGTTACTTACAAAGTGAGCTCACACTTGGAGATTTTGCAGCTTTTGTAAAGAGCAAATTAGATGTGGAAGGTTTAAGAGTAGTGGGTAATTTACAAGACAAGGTTAAGAAAGTTGCTGTCTTGGGAGGAGACGGTAATAAATATATTAGCCAAGCAAAGATGAGAGGTGCAGATGTATATGTATCTGGTGATATATATTATCATGTTGCCCATGATGCAATGCAGGCTGGGTTAAATATTGTGGATCCAGGTCATAACGTCGAAAAAGTGATGAAAAAGGGTGTTGTAGAAATGATGCGTAAGCAAGTTGCCTCTAAAAACTTTAAAGTGAATATTATTGCTTCTGAAATAAATACAGACCCTTTTACATTTATGTAAAAAAGTATAGTATCCAATAATAATGATACATAGGGATGAAGAATTGTACAGAGTTTACATAAAAAGGCTAACTATAAAATGGGACTAAATAGTAATTTATTTAGTCCCATTAATGTATTTTGTCGGTTATATAAAATGAACGTTCTTAATTTTTGGAAGTTTTTACTTTAGGTAATATTTTGTGCAATGGCACTTTTCTTTCTCTCGTCCATGTTGATTCATCTGAGCTATTAAAGTTTTCTAAAAATGCAATAACTTCTTTCGTTATAGGTGTTGGTGTCGATGCACCTGCAGTAACTGCTACTTTGTTCGCATCTTTAATCCAATCGATATTTATGTCAGTCACATCCGCGACACGGTAAGCCTTTGTTCCTGCTATTTCCATGGAAACCTGTGCTAACCTATTAGAATTGTTACTCTTTGGATCACCTACAACGATAGTAACATCTGCCTGTCCTGCTTGATCTGCAACTGCTTCTTGTCGAACCTGTGTAGCTAAACAAATCTCTTTATGAAATTCTACCTGTGGGTATTTTTCCTTTACTTGTTCCATAATATGGCCAACATCCCATTGACTCATCGTCGTTTGATTTGTGACAATAATTTTTTCGTTATTTAAAGAAAGGTTTTGCACATCTTCTTCGTTCGCTACGAGGTGAACAGCTTGAGGAGCAACACCAATAGCTCCTTCGGGTTCAGGATGTCCTTTCTTCCCTATATAGATGATGTCATAGCCTTCACTTTCTTTAGCTCTTATTAAGTCGTGAGTTATTGTTACGTCTGGGCATGTTGCATCAATTGTCACAAGCCCCTTTTCTTTTGCAAGTTTTATTACTTCAGGTGAAACGCCATGAGCGGTAAAGATAACCGTACCATTATCTACTTTGCTTAAAATATCAAGTCTGTTTTCTCCATCTAAAGTGATGATCCCGTCTTCTTCAAATGCATCAGTTACATGTTTATTATGAACAATCATTCCTAAAATGTATATTGGTCTTGGTAAGGTTTTATCTAGAGCTGCATTTCTAGCAATTACCATGGCATCTACAACACCATAACAATAACCTCTAGGATTAATTTTGACTACTTCCATTCGAATCTCCTCCATTTATCCCTAAATGAGAATTTTTTATCTATATTAGTAAATGCCTAACAATCATTTGTTCATCGGATGAAATAAGCTTTTTTCGCATTGATTGATATTATTCGTATGATGAAACAAACACATAAAAAACTAGGGTTTCGTATTCCCTTATATAAAACATGGCAGAAAACCCTCATATGATGTAGTAATTTGTAAAAAGTAATAAAATTTACGAAAAGAGCTTACAAAAAATAAGAAAAGTTTTCTTCATGGACTTGTCAAGCATCTATGAAATGTCTCACATTAGCTGTGGGTGGTAAAAAGTTGTTATGCTTTTCTTATTTCTCTTTATTATAGCGAAGTGGAGATAAGAATTAAAGTTATGAGCTAAATATAGAGCTTTGGTTTTGATTCTCGACTCCGATCAACAGGTGGAGATTTCGCTATTCTTGGTAGGTCTCTCGGACGGATTGAATTTTTTGTCTGGTTTGATGGTTCGTTAAACATATTAAACATAGAAGGAATTTTATTTGCGATAGGGGACAGCTCCTTTAACGTTGGGGCTACCGATTCGGCAGTTTTAAACCATTGTTGAACACTGCTTAATGATTTTTGGAAATCTTTTGGATTCATTAAGCCTTTTAACGAATTTGGTGAGTGCAGCATCGTTGACAAATAATTATCTAACCCTTTGTTTGAATGCATGATTGAAGAAAATGGATTTTGGAACCATTGACTGTTAGAAAGCATTTGGTTAAGAGAGTTTTGGTGATTCAATTTCATTCTCCTTTCATTTGTCCATTGTGCTAGTAATTATAGATTATTTTATGTGGGATCAAGTTGTTATGTTGTGGGGTTGTAGCCTGTTTTCTGAAAAACTTATGTTTAGATCGACATTTTCTACCTATTAACGGTTATTTTTTGTACAAGTGGATAATTCCATCTTAAACGGTGATGACTGAGGAATATAACCCCATCCTAGCAGCTCTAGTGTTAGTAAAGGTACTTTTCGAATAAATTTCTTACTATAGTATCTTAACTAATAAATAAAAATAACGTTTACCTCAAAAATAATTGTTTTACTGAAGTAAAGATACCCTGATCTAGTTGTATTTATGTTTATTTATTAAACAATAAACTGTGAAAACAGCTATAGTAAAAAGCAAACATAGCATAGAAATTTGATGATATAAGATTGTAGTGCTTAAACCAAACAAAACTTTTATCAGAAAAGGGAATAATGTTAAACTGATTAGGAAGGTGTTTATATGGTTTTCAAAGGATTGCATGAATAACACTTTGTTGTTATTTTAAGTGTCTTTGAGGTGTAACTAATCGTTCTATACTTCAACAAAATAAGTACTTGATTGAGTCTTAGGTTGATTTTTGTATCTCTATTACTGTTAACATAGTTTACATTTAGCATCTGGAATTATATTTTAATGTAGGCTCTATTCGTAAACTTTGAAAATAACTACGCTGTTTTATTCAACAGTCGTCGTAGAAGAAAAAATGCCCTTTATTTTTTAGTATGAAAACAGCCTATACTTAATAAATATGGTGCTATACATTCTAGTGTGACGCGGTTTAACTTTGCCTTTCTAAAAGCATTAGCAGTATTCAATAAAGCCCGATCGCTTAAGTGAATTGCTGACAAGCTTGCACTTTTCTTATAAAATCCATTATAATCTAATGATGATATGTTTTGGATAGTAGAAATTATATTGAGTATTCCAGAGGGATTTACAATTCATTTGGGATAGTTTCATAAGGAGTATAGATACGATGAACTCACAATTTGAACGATTTGGATTAGAGCCTTTTATAATCAAAGCGATTGATAGCTTGCAATTTTATAAACCTACTGACATACAAGAGCGTTTGATTCCCTCGATTTTAAAAGGTGAAAGTGTAATAGGTCAATCACAAACAGGAACAGGTAAAACACATGCTTACTTGTTGCCGGTTATTAACAATATAGACCCTGCAAAACAAGAAGTACAAGCGGTTATTACAGCACCGACGCGTGAATTAGCTAATCAAATTTATCAGGAAGTATTAAAGGTCACACAATTTTATGATGGAAGCGAACAAATAACGGCACGATGTTATGTGGGTGGGACAGATAAACAACGTACGCTTGAAAAGCTAAAGGTACAACCACACATCGTTGTAGGAACACCAGGAAGAATACTGGATTTAATAAAGGAACAGGCGCTGCATGTATATACTTCTAATTCATTAGTCGTCGATGAAGCAGATTTAATGCTTGATATGGGGTTCATTAATGAAGTAGATCAAATTGCAGCTAGGATGGCAGAAAAATTACAGATATTAGTTTTTTCTGCTACAATACCAGAAAAATTAAAGCAGTTTTTGCGTAAATATATGGACAACCCAAAATATTCGCATGTAGCTCCTAATCAAGTAACTGTTACGAGTGTTGAGCAAATTTTGATCCCATCACGTCATCGGGACAAAGTTCAAATTTTACATGATATCTTGTTGAAGTATAATCCATATTTAGCAATTGTCTTTACCAATACTAAAGTGAAGGCAGATGAAGTTGCAGACTCATTAATTAAAAAGGGTTTAAAAGTCGGTAGACTTCACGGGGACTTATCACCACGTGATCGGAAAAAAATGATGAAGCAAATTAAGGACTTAGACTTTCAATATGTTGTAGCAACAGACTTAGCAGCTAGAGGTATTGATATTGAAGGGGTTAGTCACGTCATTAATTTTGAAATACCTTCTGATCTAGATTTTTATGTTCACCGAGTAGGGAGGACTGCGCGAGCTGGTTATTCTGGGATTGCAGCTACATTGTATGACCCATCAGATGAGGATGCAATAGTAAAATTAGAAAAGATGGGAATTACATTTAAACAACAGGATCTTCGTAATAACGAATGGGTTGAACTAGGAGCTAGAGATAAACGTAATAAGCGTAAAAAACAATTGAATGAGCTTGATCTTGAAGCTAAAAAAATTGTCCGTAAACCTTCTAAAGTAAAGCCTGGTTACAAAAAGAAAATGAAAAACGATATGGAACAATACAAGAAGCGTCAACGACGTATAAACAAGAGAACTAAGTGATCAAACCTATGACGATATTATTTTAAGGGAGATGAATGGTATGTTAAAAATAGGTTCCCATGTCTCTATGAGTGGAAAGAAAATGTTGCTTGGAGCTAGTGAAGAAGCCGTGGGATACGGTGCAAATACTTTTATGATTTATACTGGTGCTCCACAAAATACGCGAAGAAAAAAAATTGAAGAATTAAATATTGAGGCTGGCCATGTTCATATGAGAGAACATGGTATTGAAGATATAGTTGTTCATGCCCCGTATATTATTAATATCGGTAATACGACAAAACCAGAAACGTTTGAATTAGGCGTCAATTTTTTACGATCAGAAATTGAAAGAACTGAAGCTTTAGGTGCAAGACAAATTGTTCTTCATCCTGGTGCACATGTGGGAGCAGGAGTAGAGGCAGGAATTAACAAAATTATTGAAGGTTTAAACGAAGTTTTAACGCCCGAGCAAAATGTCCAAATTGCTTTGGAAACGATGGCAGGTAAAGGTTCAGAATGTGGTAGAACTTTTGAAGAGCTTGCTCAAATTATCGAAGGTGTCACGCTTAACGAGAAGTTATCTGTATGCTTTGACACATGTCACACTCATGATGCTGGCTATGATATTGTGAATGATTTTGATGGTGTGCTTCAACATTTCGATCAAGTGATCGGACTTGACCGTCTAAAAGTATTACATATTAATGACAGTAAAAATCCAACTAATTCTCATAAAGACAGACATGAAAACATTGGGTTTGGACATATTGGATATGATGCTCTTAGCTATATTGTTCATCATCCGCAGCTTTCAGATATACCTAAAATCTTAGAAACTCCATATGTTGGGGAAGACAAGAAAAATAAAAAGCCGCCTTATAAATTTGAAATAGAAATGTTAAATCAAAAAGAATATAATCCAAATTTACTAACAAAAATTTTGGCTGGTTAGCTTAATCACTACGTCATCATAATGACAAGGATTTATGTACCTACAGATCTGTGTCAAAACATTTAAAGGGCTGTCTTAACTTATATTAGACAGCCTTTTATTGAATAAATTTAGTGAAAAAAGAATTGATTTTCTTAGCTACAGTTGGGTTTGTAATTTTGGCAACTTCCTTAATGAGTTTTTTTCGCTCTTTATCTTCAAAAATATCTACATCTCTCTTTTGTATAAGCTCTGTAATTTGCCTTGCCTGTTCCTTCGATATTTTAATGTCATATTGTTTACTATAATTAAGTAAATCTTTAACGGTCATATGTTTTATTTTTTGATTAATCACGTGTTGAAAAAGCTTCATTGTATTCTCCTCCCCTTACACATAGTATGATATAGAATAAAATTGTGTTCCATAAACCAAGGGTGCTTCATATTTACAAGGAGAAACAAGTATAATGATACAAAGAAAATTTAACGCACATCTAACAACACTGGGGAGGGAGACTCATGGCAACAAGACAACATAAAAAAGAAAGCAAACTACATTTTTTTTATCGCTTCATAATGATTTTATTTGGAGCAGGATTAGTAGCTGTTTCTATTGAGTTATTTTTAGTTCCAAATAATATAATTGATGGTGGAATTATTGGTGTCTCTTTAATTATTGATTATTTAACGCCTTCATATATAAGTTTTGCAATGTTAGTCGTTCTACTAAATATCCCATTTATGTATTCTGGGTATAAACAAATTGGTAAGACGTTTATGATATCTTCTATGTTCGGAATTATTTGTCTGGCTATTATTGAACAACTTCTGCACAATGTTGAACCATTTACACCAGAACCTATATTGGCAACTGTATTTGGAGGCTTAATATTAGGCGTTGGGGTAGGGTTAGTTATCCGACATGGCGGATCTTTAGATGGCACTGAAATTCTTGGTATTTTATTAACAAAAAAGCTGCCTTTTTCCGTAGGCGAGTTTGTTATGTTTATTAATATTTTTATTTTTGTTTGGGCAGCATTTGTTTTTGGAACTGAAGAAGCAATGTATTCTGTAATGACATATTATATTGCTTTCAAAACAATTGACACTGTCATTCAAGGACTAGATGAAACAAAGGCCGTCATTATCGTTTCCGATTATTATGAAGAAGTATCGGATGCTATATTACATAGGCTTGGACGCGGTACAACTAAGTTGAAGGGAAAAGGTGGATTTACAGATGCAGAAAAAGAAGTAATTTACGTTGTTGTAACTAGGATTGAAGTAACTAAACTTAAATCGATCGTACATGAAATCGATGCTAATGCATTTTTGACAATTATGAGTACACAAGAAACGAGGGGAGCTAAGTTTAAGTCAGCTATACATTAATGACGTATAACTTTAGGATGTTTTCGCAAGATCGTTGCTGATCATATATAACGAGTTTCCATAGCATCTTTTATTCTATGAAACAGTGGAAGATGCATGGAGCTTTATTAAGTTGTTCTATGTTGGAAATGATCAAGAAGGTTGACGAAAGTAGCCTTTTCTTTACAATAGAGCTTGCTTCATGTATAATTTTGTTGTTTAAATCGGAATGATTCCTAATAAGACAGAATGGTGATAACATGACAAATAATAATGTACCCATATTAGAAATTGGTGATCTAACCTTTGGTTATGAGCAGGAGAATGTCTTAGAGGACATTAATTTAGTAATGCCTCAAGGCGCATTTTTAGGGTTAGTAGGGCCAAATGGGTCTGGTAAATCAACTTTATTAAAATGTATTTTAGGACTTATTAAACCGCAATTTGGTTCGATACGGTTATTTGGAACTGAAATTCACAAATTTAAAAATTGGCATAAAATTGGGTTTGTTTCCCAAAAGGCAAACAGTTTTAACAGTGGTTTTCCTGCAACAGTGCTTGAAGTTGTTCTAAGTGGCTTGACTTCGAAGGTAGGTTTACTTCGATTTTTTTCAAAGGAACATAAATTAGCAGCAGCAAAAGCGATAGCTTCAGTAGGAATGAGCCAGTATACTAATCGAAATATTGGAGAGTTATCAGGAGGTCAGCAACAAAGAGTTTTTATTGCACGAGCAATAGTTAGTGACCCTTCCTTATTAATTTTAGATGAACCAACTGTAGGTGTAGATGCTACAAATGTTCAAAGCTTTTACAATATGTTAGAAGACTTAAATCAGAACTTGGGGATTAGCTTATTATTAGTCACTCATGATATTGGTACAATTACTGATAAAGTGTCACATGTTGCCTGTTTAAATAAGACCTTGCATTTTCACGGTAAAACAGAGCAATTTGAAAGCCTTGATGAGGGTGCATTATCTACGTTTTATGGTCATCATCTCCACGTTTTAACTCATAACCATGGAGGATAAATGATGTTAATTGAGATTTTTCAATATGAATTTTTACGTAACGCTTTCATTACTGGAATGATGATTGGTTTTTTAGCACCTTTACTTGGTGTTTTTATAGTTGTTAGACGACAGTCTTTGATTGCAGATGCGTTAAGCCATGTTACACTTGCTGGTATAGCTGCTAGTCTGTTTGTTGAAAAAAAACTCGGAGTTTTTCAAGGAATCAACCCTTTATATATGGGCATGGGCTTTTCTGTAGTAGGCTCCATTTTTATAGAAAAACTTAGAACGGTATATAAACATTATCAAGAGTTGGCTATACCAATCATTCACTCAACTGGAATCGGACTTAGTGTAGTTTTTATTTCACTAGCTGATGGGTTTAATACAGATCTATTCATGTATTTATTCGGTAGTGTGAGCGCTGTAAGTATGAGTGACGTTTGGACTATTTTAGTTATTTTAATGTTCGTTTGTGTAATCATTTTCATATTCTATAAAGAATTATTTTTACTTTCATTTGATGAAGAGCATGCAACTGCTAGCGGTCTAAATACAAAATGGTTGCATTTGTTATTTATCGTTATGGTAGCATTGGCGATTGCTGCATCGATGCGAATTGTCGGAATCTTATTAGTTTCTTCATTAATGACACTACCTGTAGCAGCAAGTATACGTATTAGTAAAGGGTTTAAACAAACGATTATTTTGTCAATTATATTTGCCCAACTAGCCGTATTCTTTGGTTTGTTTAGTGCTTATTATTTAGATGTGGCACCTGGTGGTACGATTGTTCTTTTTGCTGTTATAGAATTAATCCTAGTTCTAATCACGAAGAGAGTGGGGAGAAAGAAAAAATGAATGTTGCTGGTGCAATCAATTTATTAAAGAAGGAAGGGTATAAATATACGGGTAAGCGCGAGGAAATGCTACAACTTTTCTCAAATACAGATAAATATTTAACTGCCCGTGAAGTACTGTTAAGAATGAAAGATAATTATCCTAGTTTAAGCTTTGATACAATATATAGGAATTTATCATTGTTTGTTAAGTTAAATATATTAGAAATGACTGAGCTATCTGGTGAAAAGCACTTCCGTTTTACTTGTGCTACGAAAGAACATCACCACCATTTTATTTGTTTACAATGTGGGAAAACAAAAGAAATTCACACTTGTCCAATGAATCAATTGGCAGAGCATTTTCAAGGATATGATGTTTCAGGGCATAAATTTGAAGTATATGGGACATGTCCAGTTTGTGCTAATGCGTAAATGAATTCTATAATAAGTTGAATTTTAAGGTTTTTAAAGTTTTTTTCTATTCTCGGTAAGCCTCATGGAAATACGTTTAAGACTTCTGAGTTATGCTGAATGTCTATTTGTTGTTTTTCGTACTATATAAACACGTATACATCTCGTATACCTGGCATCTTTACTACTTTATGGTCATGGATGATCGAAAAAAACTTGTTTTACTGTACATTTTCAATAATAGCATGATAATTTATAAAAAGATGCTTCCAATAAAAGCAAAGATTAACACAAATATTTCTTTCCTAGAGAACAATACTAAATAATGCCCCTCTTTAACATAAGAAAGTGAGGTATATAAACATGGCTCAGGAAAGAAATGATGATGGTTATCGAGATAACTATAGAAATGATCCAGAAGCGGATTTTATGGAAGAAACATCAACGGAGTTTGCAGAACCTATTCAAGCTTTAGGTAGTACGAGGGAAGTGGAAAGTAACTGGGTAGGTTGGCTTTCCTTGGCTCTATCGATCATTTCACTTTTTGTCGCTCCAATTCTTTTTGGAGCTGCAGGTATCATATTAGGCTTTGTTGCCCGCAGAAGAGGAGCAGAAGGAATGGGGGCATGGGCGATCGGAATTGGTATCGTATCCATTGTTCTGGGCATCTTTATACTCCCATTTTTTTAACATGATGAAAAAAAGCTTGACAATTATATGTCAAGCTTTTTCTGTTTGCTGCTTTGCGTAATGCTCTGCTGCTATTTTATCAATTTCTTTCTTAAGTTCTTCGACCATGGTTTCTTCAGGGACTTTACGAACAATCTCACCGTGGCGGAAAAGGAGTCCTTCACCTCTAGCCCCTGCAATCCCTATATCAGCTTCTCGAGCCTCTCCGGGACCATTCACAGCACAGCCTAAAACGGCTACTTTTATCGGCGCTTTAATTGTTGAAATATAGTCTTCTACTTCATTAGCAATACTAATAAGGTCTATTTCAATTCTTCCGCAAGTTGGACATGAAATTAAAGTTGCTGCATTTGAGGCAAGCCCAAAAGATTTTAGTAATTCTCGAGCTACTTTTACTTCTTCTACTGGGTCTGCACTAAGAGAAATACGAAGTGTATTTCCAATCCCTTTACTTAAAATGACACCTAAGCCAGCTGCACTTTTTACTGTTCCGGCAAATAAAGTACCTGATTCAGTAATGCCTAAATGTAAAGGATAATCAAATGCCTTTGCTGCTTTTTCGTAAGCCTCGATTGCTAAATTTACATCCGAAGCTTTCATGGATACAATGATATCATGGAAATTAAGATCTTCTAATATTTTGATATGGTGTAACGCACTCTCAACCATACCGTCGGCAGTAGGGTATCCGTATTTCTCGAGTATCTTTTTCTCAAGAGATCCAGCGTTAACACCAATTCGAATAGGTATATTTTTTTCTTTTGCAGCATTTACGACAGCTTCAACTTTTTCACGTCGTCCAATATTCCCTGGGTTAATGCGAATTTTGTCTGCGCCACCTTCAATTGCTTTGAGGGCTAACTTATAGTCAAAATGAATGTCAACTACAAGTGGTATATCTATGCGACTTTTTATTTCTGCAATGGCATTGGCTGCTCGTTCATCTGGACAAGCAACACGAACTATTTGACATCCAGCTTCTTCTAACCGTTTAATTTCTGCTACGGTAGCTTCGACATCATGCGTTTTTGTTGTGGTCATACTTTGTATAACTAGCTCGTTATTTCCACCAATTGTTAAATTACCAACTTTAACTGGGCGAGTTTTGGTACGATGTATAATTTGACTCACGTATATATCTCTCCTTCAAGGATTATCTTCTAAATAAATTTGATCTTATGTCCTATAATTACAGTATCTTTTTGCTCATAGAATATTGTAACAGTGAAAATACAAAATTGACAAGAATTTAACAGAATTCTTAAAAGTCATACAAAGGGAATTTATATGTTTGGCCTGCTTGCAATTGTTCTGGTTTTAAATTGTTATTTAAAGCTTCAAAATCATTTAAGAGCTGCTCCATTGAAACAGGAATGGGACCATTATATAACTCTTCGACAATAGATATCACTGTATCGCCTCTTTTAACCTTAACAAGCTGATGTTCCATTTGCTGTGTATTTAATGGTGATTCATCCCGATCAACGAATGGCGTGTTTTCTTCTGTATTATTTTGTGAATTAATTACAGGTAACGAGCCAATGCTTATATCATAATAAAAGATATAAATAACAAATAAAAATAAGATAATGCCTATCATCTTTTTCTTCATTATTTCCACCCCGTTTGCATCGCTTTTATACCTATGTATGCATGTCCAAGAAAAATATTCCTAAAAATTTGTAAAGAATGCATATTAGTAATAATTAATAACAGTCCGAGCTAGTCATAATGTTAAGTTTACAATAGTTCTACCTACGTTATTTATTTAGGAGGATTTGTTAAATGAGGTAAAATAAAAACAGAGTAAGCCCTATTAGGTCTACTCTGTTTTGTTTATTTCTTCGGATTAGGTATTTGTTGAATGGCTAATGACAAAATGATAACACTTATAATAACATTTACCACAAATTGTGCAGGAAGTACGATGTGAAAAGCATCCATTAAGGTGAAAAATAAAGTCGGTATTGTTACACTATATGCAGATAAAATCCACGAATGTCGATATGTAATCTTTTTTGTTAAGACACTATTTATGATCAACCCGATGAACGCGAGTAACGTAATGCCTAGAAATTTCATACCGCTAGAAAAAATATACATGATAAGAATGAAAACAGGGATGATAATTATTAATAATGAGTCTAATGTGTTTATGAAATTTAGCATATCATCACTAGAAAATGATATATCCCCAAAGCTTGAATAATAAAATGATTGCTCATTGTCATTAGATACATATACAGCTCTGTTTTTTAGCAACGCCAAGCCATCACCATCAATAATATTAACAGTGTCAATAATTGATATATTTTCACGACTATCGATGATTAACGAAAAATCATTTTTTGAAATGAGAATTGGTTCTTCGTCAAGGGTAGATAACTGACCATCCTCAATGTAAAAAGAAGGGAGGTCTGACTCAAAAACCTCATTCACAGTATTAACACCTTTAGAAATATCACTGGCAATAAAATATGCTGTAGGTATAATAGAGATGAATGTTAATAAAAACACATATAAAATTGTTTTTCCTATACCTTGAAAACGAAATTTAGCTATATCATTAGTTGAGTATAAGCTTTTAACTAATTGTCTGAAAATAGACATCTCAATAATCCCCTTTATTTTCTTTTTCTCTATCATAATTATTTTAGCGTGGTGAAAACTATAAAACAACGTCTAATATGAATGGTCATTTTATAAGTTGAAATATTGCTTTTTCCAGTTATTTGCGATAAGCACTAGCAGAAATTGTCCACCTTTCATTCGATTGTTAAGCTATTGTAAATTCTTTATTAAAAACCTTTACAATTCTAATGTATTTCGTTAATAATTGTATAGGGTTTTGTAAGCTTGTGTCGAAACTAGTCAGATAATTTTTCGGAGGTAGAAAAAGTGGAACTTGATGTTCAAAAGATGATTTTTGAATTTATTGGTGGTTTAGGTATCTTCTTATTTGGGATTAAGTACATGGGAGATGGACTGCAAAAATCCGCAGGTGACAAATTAAGAGATATTTTAGACCGCTTTACGACCAACCCATTTATGGGTGTCTTAGCTGGTATTATTGTAACAGTGTTAATTCAAAGTAGCTCAGGTACAACTGTTATTACAGTTGGTTTAGTCAGTGCTGGCTTTATGACTTTAAGGCAAGCAATTGGTGTAATCATGGGGGCAAATATTGGGACGACTGTTACTGCATTTATTATCGGTATCAAATTGTCAAATTACGCTCTACCGATTATAGCAGTAGGGGCTCTCTTACTCTTTTTCTTCAAAAATAAGAAAATTCACAATTTAGGTCAAGTAGTATTTGGCTTTGGTGCACTTTTTTATGGTTTGAAACTAATGAGTTCGGGGATGAAGCCACTACGTTCACTCGAATCGTTTGCTGAGTTAACAGTGAACATGAGTGAAATTCCAGTTCTTGGAGTAGCTATTGGAACAATATTTACTGTCATCGTGCAAAGTTCGAGTGCAACCATTGGGATATTACAGGAATTGTATGGTCAAGGTCTGTTGAGTTTAGATGCTGCATTGCCTGTTTTATTTGGTGATAATATTGGTACAACGATCACTGCGATATTAGCTTCAATTGGGGCATCAGTTGCAGCTAGGCGAGCTGCTCTGACACACGTATTATTTAATTTGGTTGGAGCAACCATATTTCTAGTTGGATTGAAGCTCTATACACAATTGGTTATTATGCTGCAAGAGGCATTTAATTTAAACCCAGAAATGACCATAGCATTCGCGCATGGAGCGTTTAATATAACGAATACGTTGATTCAATTACCGTTTATAGGTGTGTTGGCATATATTGTAACAAAACTTATACCTGGTAATGATTCGGTAGTGGAATATAAAGCTAAGCATTTGGATCCTAACTTTATTGAGCAATCACCATCTATTGCATTAGGTCAAGCGAAAGAAGAAGTTGTTAGAATGGGTGAGTTTGCTACTCTAGGTTTAGAAGAGTCACATAAATATTTAAATAGCAATTTGCAGAAACATGCTGATCTATCTATGCAACTAGAGAGTGCCATCAATAATTTAGACCGGAAAATTACTGATTATTTAGTATTACTCTCTTCAGCTTCATTGTCACAAAATGAATCAGAAGAGCACTCAGTGTTAATGGATACCGTACGAGATATTGAACGTATAGGTGATCATTTTGAGAATATTGTGGAGTTAGTTGATTATCAGCTATCAAATAAAGTGAAGATGACTGATTTAGCAAAAGCTGATTTAAAAGAAATGTTTGAATTAACAATTTCTACTGTGAAAGAATCAATTCAATCTCTTGAAGAAAACGATAAAGATTTAGCACGAGAAGTTGTGAAGAAAGAAGACAAGATTGATAAGATGGAACGAACATTACGTAAAAAGCATATTTTACGATTAAATGAAGGCAAATGCTCTGGACAAGCTGGAATTGTATTTGTGGACATCGTAAGTAATTTAGAACGTATAGGTGATCACGCTGTTAATATCGCTGAAGCGGTATTAGGAGAGTAAAAATAATCATATAATCACAAGAGAGGTATGTTGGAAATCGAAATTGGATTTTTAATATACCTCTTTGTTATACGCTATTTTTCAATTCATTGTTCCGTTCCAGATTTAAGCAAGTATACACCTAGTGCTCGTGGCATTTTGCTGCTTTAACATTTGCTCTTACAATACTCAATATACCGTCCATATTTAGTAAAAATAGCAACAACAGAGCCTTGTAAGTTAATTGACTTACATAAACAATCGGTGCTAGTATGAAATTGCTATTAACAAGTACAGGGGGCTTGGTGATGGAGTTATTGATTTGGATAATAGTGATTTGCTGTTTTATCATTTCTTTTGTTGGTTTAATATATCCTATTATTCCAAGTGTACTTTTTATCGTAGCAGGGTTCTTAATTTATGGGTTTCTAATTAGCTTTGAGCAATTTTCAACGTTATTTTGGTTGATTCAAGGAACTTTTGTTTTGTTATTATTTGGTGCTGATTATGCAGCAAATCTAATCGGTGTCAAAAAGCTAGGTGGGAGCCAAGCCGCTGTATGGGGTAGTACAGTTGGCTTACTAGTAGGACCTTTTGTAATACCAGTAGCTGGGATCATTCTCGGGCCATTTCTAGGTGCTGTTATAGCAGAGTTAGTTGTGCACAAGAAAAATGTAAAAGAGGCGACAAAAATTGGCTTAGGGTCATTATTTGGATTTTTAAGTGGTGTAGTGGCAAAAGGGTTCATCCAATTTATTATGATTATATATTTTTTATTTACTGCTTTGTAAAGAAAGTTTTACAATGTTAGTATGGTTATATGGAGCTTTTGACATGGACCCTTAGCTCAGTTGGTTAGAGCTGACGGCTCATAACCGTCCGGTCGCAGGTTCGAGTCCTGCAGGGTCCATCTAAGCAAGCCTTTCAGGAATATATTGAAGGCTTTTTTTAGTTTGATTGAATGAGAAGAGTTAAAAATACATATAGTAAATTAGGGTTTGTTACAAGCAAATTAATTGAAATATTGTGGAAAATTTGCTAATCTATAAGCAACGGACTTAAGAAACATTCATGTTTAGTAATTATGAAAATGAATGTTGCACAGTTCACATTTTGTGTTCAAAAGTCTATGATTGAACACAGTTCATTACATAATTTGAGGAGGAATTATTATGGCATTTGAATTACCAAAATTACCTTATGAATATGATGCATTAGCACCTCACATTGACAAAGAAACGATGACAATTCATCACACAAAACATCACAATGCATATGTAACAAATCTTAATGCTGCATTAGAAGGAAATGAAGAACTTCTAAGCAAAAGCATTGAAGATGTAATGAGTAACTTGGACGCTGTTCCTGAAGCTGCTCGTACTGCAGTACGTAACAATGGTGGTGGTCATGCGAACCATAGCTTATTCTGGACGATTTTATCTCCAAATGGTGGGGGCGCACCTACTGGTGAGCTTGCAGATGAGATAAACAATAAGTTCGGAAGCTTTGACAGCTTCAAAGAAGCGTTTGCAAAAGCTGGAGCTACTCGATTTGGTTCAGGCTGGGCATGGTTAGTTGTTAACAACGGTGAGCTAGAAGTGACGAGCACACCAAACCAAGATACTCCACTTATGGATGGAAAAACGCCAATTCTTGGATTAGATGTATGGGAGCATGCATATTACTTAAACTATCAAAACCGTCGCCCTGATTACATTTCAGCTTTTTGGAATGTTGTAAATTGGGATGAGGTAGCTAAGCTTTATTCAGCTGCGAAGTAAATAGTAAACAAAAAAACAACAGAGGGTATAACCCCTGTTGTTTTTTTGTTATAAACTTTTACTTAGGTTGTTTTTCGGCATAAATTATTGTCTTTCAATAAAAGTTAAACACGAATATAACTAACGTTTGGGGCATCTTTTCTTCTCATACACATTTAATAATCAATATATATAAGCAACAGTTTACGGATAAAGCCATTGCTAATGTTGTTTAATAAATCCAGTTTATGTTACGTTTATTTGTCAAAATATTAATAGTTGTGTTCGTGTTTATGATTAATACGGCAACAATTTTTTCCTGCTTCATACATGTCATACATTTAAAAAGCCTATTTCTATATACATAACTAAATCGCCTAATTGGAAAACTACTTTGTAGATAAAGAAGGGGAGTTTTTCAATGTCGGCTTTACGCAAGTTAATTGGTGATGTGGATGTTAATAAGGATTTACTATTATTATTAATAATTGGAGGGCTGTATGCATTAAGTATTGCTTTATCAAATACATTCGTAAATGTGTATTTATGGAAGCAGTCAGGTCAATTTAAAGATTTAGGGATTTACAACTTATCAATTGTTATTATGCAACCATTAACATTTATAATAGCGGGAAGATGGGCAAAGAAGATCGATCGCGTTCTCGTGCTAAGGCTAGGTGTAACATTTCTTGCAATATTTTTTATAGCCGTTCTTTTTTTTGGTGATCAAGCGTCTCGGTATTTAATCGTTCTTGGGGGACTGCTTGGAATTGGTTACGGGTTTTATTGGTTGGCTTATAATGTTCTTACCTTCGAAATAACTGAACCAGAAACACGTGATTTCTTTAATGGCTTTTTAGGAATTGTTACTTCATTTGGAGGGATGATCGGTCCCATAGCTGCAGGTTTTATTATATCTAGGATGGAAAAATTCACAGGATACACTGTTATTTTTTCAATATCTCTTGCATTATTTATCGGAGCTGTAATATTTAGCTTGTTTTTACAACCAAGAGCAGCAGAAGGTGACTTTGTATTAAAGAGGATCATCCAAGAACGAAGGCATAACAAGAATTGGGCAAATATTACAAATGCGCACTTTTTTCAAGGTGTACGAGAAGGAACCTTTGTCTTTGTTGTTTCTGTCTTAGTATTTATTACAACGAATAGTGAATTAGCTTTAGGGACATTTGGATTAGTAAATTCAGCAATTTCATTTGTTGCATATTATTTAGCAACGCGATTAATAAAACAAAAATATCGAAAAAAGGCAATCTTAATAGGTGGCTTGTTGCTATATATGTCCATTTTTTTAATATTATTTCATGTCACTTATACAAAGCTCATCATGTATGCTATCGCCATCGCAATTGCTTATCCGATGCTTTTAGTTCCATACATTTCATTAACTTATGATGTTATTGGCAAGGGGTGGAATGCAGCACAAATGAGAATTGAATATATAGTTGTACGTGAGTTGTTTTTAAATGGTGGAAGGATTGTCTCCATTTTATTATTTTTAATTGCAGTATCTTTTTTTGATGAACAAGTAAGTATTCCTATCTTGTTAGCCATCATAGGTACTGGCCATGCGTTCATTTATCTTTTTATAAGAAATATCGAGTTTGTAGATGAGAAAAATGTAGAATCAAATAAACAAGCTGACGAATGTACTCAACAAGTTGGAAATCGAGAAGGTGGTTCATCTGTATAGTTGAATTGCCTTTTTCATATTTTAACAATGGAAAATTCAGCTGCTATTATATAAAATAAATATTAATGAAATAATTAATGTAGTAGGTGAATGAATGAAAAAGAAACAGAAAAAAAATAAAAAGAAAAGGAATCATCTCCCATTTCGGTTGAATGTGTTATTTTTTATCGTTTTTTTACTATTTTCTACCCTGATTTTAAAGCTTGGTCTTACTCAGATCGTTTACGGGGAAGATTACAAACGTGAAATTGAAAAAAAAGAAGAGGTGACTGTTAGCGCATCCGTTCCAAGAGGAAAAATATATGATAGGAACGGTAATGTCATTGTGGATAATATACCGTTAAACGCGATTACATATACAGGTTTTCAAGGTACAACAGCGGATGAGCGTCTCGAGGTTGCGAGAGATCTTGCAATATTTATTGATAAGGATACTGAAAGTGTAACTGAACGTGATAAAAAAGACTTTTGGCTGTTAACACACCCTGAAGAAGCTTTAGAAAAAATAACAAAAGAAGAATTAAACAAAGAAGATGACGGTGAACTTGAAGCAAAAGATATATATAAGCTTCAGCTTGATAGAATCACTGAAGAGGAACTTGCCACAATAACTGGACAAGAGTTAGAAGTCTTAGCAATATATAGAGAATTTAGTGGATATGCACTCACACCACAAATCGTCAAAAGTAGAAGTGAAAATGAAAATGATGAAGTTACTGAAGAAGAGTATGCAGTTGTAAGTGAACATTTAGCTCAATTGCCTGGTGTGGATACGACCACAGATTGGTTACGTGAATACCCATACGGTGATACCTTCCGAACAGTATTGGGAAATATTACATCTTCAAAGGAAGGATTACCTTCTGAAGTAGAAGACTATTATGTCGCCAAAGAATATAGTCGTAATGACCGTGTAGGTAAAAGCTATATTGAGAAGCAATACGAAGAAGTGTTACATGGACAAAAAGAGAAGGTAAAAAATATTACAGACAAGGCAGGCAATCCACTTGATCAGGAAGTAATTACTGAAGGTGAAAACGGTAAAGATCTTGTTCTTTCTATTGATATGGATTTGCAAATTGCTGTTGAAAAAATTATTGAAGAAGAATTATTAAATGCAAAAAGCAAACCAGGATCTGCATTTTTAGACCGTGCTTTTGTTGTTATGATGAATCCATCAACTGGAGAAGTGCTTTCGTTAGCAGGAAAGCAATATACGACAAATGAACAAGGTGAAGTAGAGCTTTGGGATTATGCTATCGGGACGTTTCAAGAAGCTTTTGAAATGGGATCAACAGTGAAAGGCGCAACTTTGTTAACTGGGTATGAAACAGGTGTTGTTAATCCTGGTGAGAGCAAATTAGACGAGGTATTATATATTAAAGGTTCTCCCCAAAAAAAATCATGGGAGGTAATGGGCCGGATTAATGATCTTTATGCTCTTAAAAGGTCATCAAACGTATATATGTTTAAAATTGCAATTTCATTATTAGGTGGAGAATATCAAAGAAACCAACCTATACCTTCAAATCCAGAAGCGTTTGATTTATTTCGCTACTATTTTAACCAATTCGGATTAGGAATAAAAACAGGAATTGATTTGCCAGGAGAAGGAACTGGCTATGTGGGACAAGACACAACTTCAGGTTTGCTGCTAGACATGGCCATTGGACAATATGATACATATACGCCTCTACAGCTAACACAATATGTGTCAACGATAGCCAATGGTGGTTATAGAATTAAGCCTCAAGTTGTGAAGGATATTCATGAGCCATCTCCCGACCAAGAAGGGTTGGGACCTGTATTAAAAGAATTTGAACCTTTGGTGTTAAATAAGATTGACATGAAGACAGAATATATTGAACAAGTGCAAGAAGGGTTTCGTCAAGTTATGCAGGAAACTGGAGGAACAGCCTTCGGTCATTTCGGAGCGAGTACTTACAAACCTGCTGGAAAAACAGGAACAGCTGAGGTATATCCAGACGGAGAAACACTTGCTTATAACTTAACATTAATTGGATATGCTCCATACGATAATCCTGAGGTCTCATTTGCTGTTGTTGTTCCAAACGCTGATACAACAGGTAAAAGTCAAATAAACAAAGATATTGGTAAAAGGATCTTGGACACATATTTTGATCTCAAACAACAAAGGGCAAGTGGTACAACACAGCAATCTACGGAAGAAGCTACTAATACAGAGTCGGAAGTAATTGATACAACAACTGAAGCTGAAAATGAAATTGAAAATGAAAATGAATAAAGGTTTACATTTTATAAAAAAAGCACTTCAACCTTGAGTGCTTTTTTTGTGGTTTCACAATGAGTATTGTTTTCATAATAAGAAATAAATAGGTATCTATCATCATTTATGACTGCTTTTCTTCTATATATAGTTAAATTAATACCACATCGTTTACAAAAAAGGTTAGTTGCTATGTTAATACAAATTAAACTGATCCTTAAAATCCTACCTAGTCACTCGACTTGCTGCTCTCCGAAGGATAAACACCTATATTCATACAGCTATTCTTCTATAAAACTACGACAATCCGAGAAAAATACATCTAGCTTGTCTAACTTACTATCATTAGCAATAATTTTTACGAAAAGAAACTTATTATTCAACAAAGCTCAGCATAATATTCGATCTTTACAATAGTTTAACAAATGGTTAAAACCACATTAATAGTCAAGCGTTATTCTAATAACGGTAAGAAAAAACAAACGAATTTTTCCTAGGGGGAATAATGAAGATGAAGAACTTTAAAGTTTTAGCATTATCAACAATGTTAGGAGCAACGATGGCTTTTTCAGCAGCTTGTGGCTCCGATGAAGCATCAGATGGTAACACTCAATCTGAAGCTGGGGATAAACTTCAAGGATCGGTCATCATAGACGGCTCTTCTACTGTATTTCCTATTATGGAAGCAGTAGCATACGAATATTATAGTGTGCAACCAGAAGTAGAGGTTCCAGTTGGGTTATCTGGTTCAGGAGGAGGCTTTAAAAAATTCGTCGTAGGGGAAACGGATTTAAGCAATGCTTCACGTCCGATTAAGCAAGAAGAAGCGGATATAGCTAAAGAAAATAATATTGAATATATTGAATTAGAGCTTGCATTTGATGGCTTAACAATTGTAGTAAACAAAACTAATGACTTTGCAAAAGATTTAACTGTTGAAGATTTACGAAAGATTTGGTTAGAAAACGATTCTCTTGAAACAAAAAAATGGTCTGACATAAATCCTGATTGGCCAGCAGAAGAAATAGAATTTTATGCTCCAGGCACAGATTCAGGAACATATGATTACTTTGATGAAGTCATTTTAGAGGAAAAACAAATTGAAGAAGATAACATTACGTTATCAGAAGATGATAACACGCTTGTCACAGGTGTTTCTGGTGATGATTATGCTATTGGGTTCTTCGGATATGCTTATTACCTAGAAAATCAAGATAAATTAACTGCTGTAAAAATTAACGGGGTTGAACCTAATGGGGACACAATTGAAACAGGTGAATATACACCTTTATCACGTCCATTATTCACATATGTAAATGTTGAATCTTTAGGTGAAGCACAAGTATATGATTTTGTTCATTACACATTAGAAAATGCAGCTACAGCAGCTGAAGAAGTTGGTTACGTACGTTTACCTCAAGAACAATATGATGAGCAATTGGCAAAAATTGAAGAACACAAAAAATAAAGAAAGAACATGTAGTGAGAAGCGGTGGGTGATGCTTCTCACTCTGTTATGGGTGGAAAGGGGTTTTCATTAGTGGCTATCGAAAGACCAAATATAGATAGATATTCAGTCAAAGAGATGATTCAAGAAAACAAACAGAAAAAGGGCATTTCAAACATGGCTGAAAAGTTAGTACCAAAAATATTATTTATTACTGCACTTATCTCTGTATTAACTACGGTAGGGATTATCTTTACCCTTATATTTGAGACGATAACTTTCTTTAATAGAGTATCAATTGTAGATTTTTTTACGTCAACAGCTTGGAAACCATTCTCATCTAGTAATCCATCATATGGTATAGGTGCATTGATTTCAGGTACATTGCTAATTACAGTCATTGCAATGATTGTGGCAATACCGATCGGTGTTGCTTCAGCTATATTTTTGAGTGAATATGCTTCAGAAAAGACTAGAAAGACTATAAAACCGATTCTTGAAGTGCTAGCTGGGATCCCGACAATTGTTTATGGTTTTTTTGCATTAACGTTTGTAACACCTATACTTCAAAAGATTATTCCTGGTTTATCAATTTTTAACGCCTTGAGTCCAGGTATCGTTGTTGGAATAATGATTATTCCAATGGTTGCCTCATTATCTGAAGATGCGATGAGCTCGGTTCCTAATAAAATTCGTGAGGGAGCATTAGCTTTAGGTGCAACGAAGTTTGAAGTGGCAATCAAAGTTGTTCTTCCTGCAGCTTTATCTGGTATCATTGCCTCATTTGTCTTAGCTATTTCTAGGGCGATTGGTGAAACGATGATTGTAACTGTTGCAGGTGGTGCAACACCTACATTTTCATTAGACGTTACGCAATCGATACAAACGATGACTGCTTACATCGTACAAGTGAGTTTAGGTGATGCGGGCTATGGAACAACGATTTATTACAGTGTTTATGCAGTAGGGATGACCCTATTCGTATTTACTTTAATAATGAATTTGATTGCTCGTTATATTTCACGCCGCTTCAGGGAGGAATATTAACATGAAGTTAATTGATAAAGATCGTGTTCAACGCTTAATGTCAAGAAGACTATTGAAAAATAATTTGTATAAAATTCTTTTTTATGCTGCAACAATGTTTGGATTAGTTGTGTTAGCAATGTTATTGTATCGGGTATTGACTCAAGGATTAAGCTGGTTAGATTTAGACTTTTTACAAAATAATGCTGCTCCAAGAGCAGAACGGGCAGGAATTAAAGCAGCGTTAATTGGCTCGATTTGGCTAATGGCTGTCGTTGCTCCTGTTTCAATGATTATTGGTATAGGAACCGCAATTTATCTAGAGGAATACGCGAAGAAAAATCGTTTTAATGATTTTATTCAAACAAATATTTCAAATTTAGCGGGAGTACCATCAATCGTTTTTGGTTTATTAGGATTAACAGTATTTGTTAGAGCTTTACATTTAGGCACAAGTGTATTGGCTGCGGGGTTGACGATGAGCTTATTAATATTGCCAGTTATCGTTGTTGCATCACAAGAAGCGATAAAAGCTGTGCCGAATGAATTAAGAGAAGCATCTTATGGTATGGGGGCAACGAAATGGCAAACAATTCGTAGAGTAGTTTTACCTGCTGCCATCCCAGGTATGTTAACAGGTAGTATTTTAGCGCTTTCTCGTGCAATTGGAGAAACTGCTCCATTAGTAGTTGTTGGAATTCCAACCTTTGTTATGTTCTTACCAGATAATTTATTAGACTCATTTACTGCCATGCCATTACAAATATACAACTGGACTGGAAGGCCACAAGAAGATTTTCAACATGTAGCTGCAGCCGGAATTATTGTGTTGTTGGTTGTCTTAATTGTTATGAATTCAATAGCTGTATTTATTAGAAATAGATTTGAAAAACGTTATTAAAAAGGGCAATTTTTTGAAAAATTATGGTGTCCTCTTAACTAAATTACAACAGTAAAAACGAGGATTTATCCACGTAGGTATAATTTTAAACGTTATTAGTTCTAGCTATGAAAAGTGAAAGCAACCTAAAAAATAGAGAACAATAAAATGATGATGGAGGGTTTTCAATGAACATTACAACGGTAAAACAACAAGATAGTAAAAGTGTAATAGATGCGGGTTCGAAGGCATCTGCTAACAAGGAAATTGTCTACCAAACGTCGAATCTTAATTTATGGTATGGAGAAGATCATGCATTAAAAAATATTGACCTAGATATAGCAGAAAATGAAGTAACAGCAATCATTGGGCCATCTGGGTGTGGAAAGTCGACATTTATTAAAACACTGAACAGAATGGTTGAGCTTATTCCTATTGTGAAGACATCAGGACAAATTTCATACAGAGGTAAGAATATTTTTGACAAGTCTTATCGGGTCGAGGAGCTTCGTACACAAGTAGGGATGGTTTTCCAAAAACCAAATCCATTTCCAAAATCAATTTACGAAAATATCGTATATGGTCCAAAGATACATGGGATTAAAAATAAAAAGGTGCTGGATGAAATTGTAGAGAAAAGTCTAAGAGGAGCGGCAATTTGGGATGAGGTAAAAGACCGCCTTCATGAAAATGCATATGGTTTATCAGGCGGGCAGCAGCAACGTCTTTGTATTGCAAGGTGCTTAGCAATTGAACCAGATGTAATTTTAATGGACGAACCGACTTCAGCATTAGATCCAATCTCTACTTTAAAAGTAGAAGAGCTTATACAGGAGTTAAAGCAACAGTACAGTATTATCATTGTTACACATAATATGCAGCAGGCAGCTCGTATTTCAGAGAAAACCGCATTTTTCTTAAGCGGTGAGGTAATTGAGTTTTCAAATACTGATAAACTATTTTCAACTCCTAATGATAAACGAACTGAAGATTATATAACTGGTCGCTTCGGGTAAAGAGCGTTGGAAAAATAGGTCAAAAAATGACAGAGAAGAACCACTGGTGGAGAATTTACTTTTTTGAAGGTATTAGTATACGCTGAAATCGTATTTCATGATGAAGGAAGCCGATTGCAACTTTGAATTAGTCAGTTTTGTATAAATAAAGATTTTCCCAAGACTTTTAACCGTAATATAAGGTAATCCATATATGATTGGAGAGAAAAGCATGGTTGTAAGAGGAGCATTTGAACTTGATTTACAAGTACTAAAGGATAAATTAGTAGAGCTAGGTCAACTTACAGATCAAGCATTAAACGAGTCAATAGAAGCACTCACTACTCAAAATATTGATCAGGCATTAACGGTCATTGATGACGATACACCAATAGATCTATTAGACGAAGAAATAAATGATTTTGCTATTTTATTAATTACAAAGCAACAACCTGTAGCTATTGATTTACGAAGAATTATAGTAGCAATAAAAGTATCTACAGATGTAGAACGAATTGCTGATTTTGCAGTTAATATAGCAAAAGCTACGATTAGAATTGGTGAAAAGAGGCACATAAAATCCTTGGATAAGATCGTAAAGATGCAGGAGCATGCTATACAAATGTTAAATCTTGCAATACAAGCTTATGAAACAGAAGATGTACTATTAGCGAAAAAAGTTGTAGAGATGGATGACTTTGTTGATCAGTTATATGGTGAGAATATTAGAGAGCTTCTCGAGTTAACGAAGACTAACAGTGAACAAATGTCACAAATAACTCAGCTATCGTTTG